>JAYRVV010000130.1:0-2921 GCA_041918415.1 Bdellovibrionota bacterium
CGAAGTGAAGTGTCGAAAGAGTCCAAAACAGAAATTTTAAGGTTTCACCCCACCAAAGTTGTTGAGTTTAATCCAAAGAGCAATCGATTGGTTTACTGCAAGCCTTTTCTGGAACAGATCGGTAAGCAAAACAGCAAGTTTTTTCTCGACAAAAAAGTCACCACCATCGGCTCAGCACAAACCAACGATATTCAAATTCTATCTGACTACGTTTCAAATTTTCATTGTCGCATTGAGGACCGCGAAGGTGTTTACCTTGTCAAAGATCTTCAAAGCACCAACGGAACACGCTTAAATGGACACCGAATCAACGAGGGAGAACTTCACGAAAACGCTTCGATCGAACTTGGACCGATCAAACTGATCTTTTCCTTGCACAATGAGGCTGAGACCTTGCAAGAGTCCATCCAAACCAATTTTGAAGGCATCATTTCTCAAGATTCAAAAATGAGAAAAATTTTTTCCCTCATTCAAAAAATTTCACATGCCAATGCTTCCATATTGATTCACGGTGAAACTGGCACAGGCAAAGAACTCATTGCGCATGCAATTCACAAACATTCACTTCGAAACAAAATGCCCTTCGTGGCCTTAAATTGTTCAACATTCTCAAAAGAATTAATCGAAAGCGAATTGTTCGGTCATGAACGTGGCGCTTTCACATCCGCACATCAACAACGAAAAGGCGTGTTTGAGCAGTCACACGGTGGCACACTCTTTTTGGATGAAATTGGCGAGCTGCCCATTGAATTACAACCAAAACTATTGCGGGTTTTAGAGTCCGGTGAATTTAGACGCGTTGGAGGCAATCAGAACATTCAATGTGACGTTCGTATCATTGCCGCCACCCATCGAAATTTAGAAAATGAGATTCGCTTGGGAACGTTTCGAGAAGATTTGTATTACCGAATCGCCGTTGTGCCCATCGAAATACCTCCCCTTAGAGAACGAAAGGATGACATTGAGCCTTTGGCACATCACTTCATCCATCTTTCGGGTCAAAATAAAAAATACACATTGTCGGATGGTGCCAAACAAAAATTAATCAACCATCCATTTCATGGCAATGTTCGAGAACTAAAAAACGTGATGCAAAGAGCCTTGATTGAAGCCCCCCTAAACATCATTGATGAAGAGCACATTCTCTTAAGCAACGTTGCAGGTCGCGACAAAACCGCGTTTGAATTTAAGAACGCGACCACCACTTTTAGACAACCCAAAACCTTGGAAGACATTGAAAAAGAAAAAATCATCGCTGAATTGAATCATTTTGCATTTAACAAAAGCAAGACTGCACAAGCACTTGGAATCGCCAAATCCACATTGTTTCAAAAAATTAAAAAATACAACATTGAAGACAAAGGCACCGACCAAGAAGACGATTAATTGGTCGAGCCTGAAGAAATCAACGATAGACTTCTATCTTGAGTTTCAGGAGAAAAAAGGGGCAAATCATTTGCAAGGTTTTAGCTATTTCTTTTTTTTGAACATTGAAATTTCTAGAGGGCCTCAAAAAGTGCCAGATGCGAGGCTTTGATATCAAATCACCCGGAGGTGGACTCTAGTCCATTGAGGGGGCTAAAGAATAATTGTCCATCTTCTTCGTTCTCGCTCACTCGCCATCCTCGCGTACAGTCCAAGTACGCTGCGGTGGCTCGTTCGCTGCGGCCTCGAATCTGGATCAATTCTTCTTAAGCCCAAAAACTGTATTTTTCTTTGATTACATTGAGGACGATTTGGTTGAAGATAACGAAGCAGATGGTATTTTTTCAGGCCCGAGCAATTAGTGAACAATGCTTTGTGAACTTTGCGGTTTTGTTTCGTCCTTTTTCTCAAAAACGTCGACGTTAAGCTCCTGTTGGTTTTTAAGAAAATCAGCTTTGCTTTTAAGCTCAAGAGCTTCTTTTAACACATCATCAGCGTGCTCAAGCGCAATCACGGTTATGTCTTTAAGGATTTTTTTTGGTATTTCCTTAAGGTCCTTTTCATTTTCCTTGGGAATAATAACGGTGCGAATATTGCCCCTGTGTGCCGCAAGAATTTTCTCTTTTAATCCACCGATGGGTAACACACGACCCTGCAATGTGATTTCTCCTGTCATGGCCAAATCATTTCGAACAGGTATTTTTAACAAAGCAGAGGATAGGCTGGTGGCCATCGTGATGCCTGCCGAAGGTCCATCTTTTGGAATGGCACCTTCAGGCACGTGAATGTGTATGTCTATTTTTTGATAAAAATCGTCTTGAAAGCCAAACGATTTTGCTCGTGTTCTGACATAACTTAGAGCCGCTTGGGCAGATTCTTGCATGACATCTCCCAATTTACCAGTGATGGTGAGTTTTCCTTTGCCCGGCATCACGGTGACTTCTATGGCCAAAAGATCGCCACCAAGTTCAGTCCACGCAAGACCTGTGGTTAAACCCACTGTGCTTTTTTCATGCGCCATCCCGAATCGGTATTTTTCTACGCCCAGATATTTATGTACCAATTTGGGTGTAATCAAAACGTGATGGTCCTTGCTTTCATTGACCACTTCAAGAGCGACTTTTCGACAAAGTGTTGAGATTTCCCTTTCAAGATTTCTCACACCTGCTTCACGAGTGTATTTTCGAACAAGCAGTTTTAAAGCTCCATCTTGAAATTCAATGTTTTTTTCCAGCAGTCCATTGCTTTGACGTTGCTTAGGTATCAAATACTGTTTGGCAATGTTGATTTTTTCATCCTCAGTGTAACCGGCCAAAAATATGATTTCCATACGGTCAAGCAGTGGCATGGGAATGGAATGCAGTGAATTGGCCGTTGCCACAAACATGATTCTGGATAAATCATAATCCATGTCCAAGTAGTGATCATTGAATGTGTTGTTTTGCTCAGGGTCCAGGACTTCGAGTAAAGCAGAAGATGGGTCACCCCTAAAATCC
>JAYRVV010000131.1:0-3881 GCA_041918415.1 Bdellovibrionota bacterium
AAGGAACATCAAAATGATTCCAAGGGCAATTTTTTTTGAGACCATCACTTTTTGTTTGGGATCGGGTAAAAGCAGGGCGAGCAACATCATGAGGGCACACAAAGGGGTATAGAATAGGGTCATGCTGGCAACCATCAGAACAAGAAAACCAAGATGCATGCCAAATGAAACATTTGATTCGTTATGTTTTAGGGCAAAAATGGACGCCCGAATGCTTTTTAAGAAATAGGTGATGACCAGGAGAAATAAAAATATACCACCATTGCTGAGCATTTCAAGCCACTCATTTTCGACATGTTGAGGCCAAACCCAGAACTTTGTTTGAACAAATGGTTTGACCGCTTCTTGAAAGGTGCCTAAGCCAGAGCCAAAAAACATTGAGTTTTGAAATATTTTGAGAGCATACGACCAAAAATACAAACGAAACTCTGATGTGGGATTACTGTTCAGTGCCAGTCTTTGATAGATTGGGGTTTGGAAAAGAAAAATAAAGCAAAACACCAAAATGAACCCTATCGAAGAATATTTAAACACAGGTTTGGTAAAATGCTTTTTGAACCTAAAATAGGATACCAATGAAACCATTGCCAACAAAACCAAGGCCGTTCGAGAGGCAACGTAAAACATGCCAAAAAATAAAATCAAAATGCTTAAGGAGTAAAAATATGTTTTCTTTGATCTTCTTGCCATCAGGGCAATGGCCATTGAAAGTGCACAAGCCAACCAAACTCCGGCATGGTTTTTGTTTAAAAAAGTGCCAAATTGTAAATAGGCAAGGTTGGATAATCGATCAGACAAAAAATGAGGAAATCCCTTCATCAACAGACTGGCAACGCACAATATGGTGCTGAATGAAACAAGCACTTGGCAAAATCGCAATCTGTTTTCTTTGTGTTGAAATAAAATTCTCTTAGAAAACACAATCGAAGTGAATGCAACAATGTGCAGCATCGCATTAAATGTTCGTTCGCGATGTATGGTGATGCTGTATTGATGGGTTTTGATATCTAGGTTACTTAGCAGATCAAATGAGCGTTCAAAGGCATATGGACTTAGCCACCTTAATAAAAAGCTTTGCAGTGGAATGGTTTGTATGAAAACCACGATCAAGGCCAGGGCCAATAAAAAAAGTTCGTGAGTTGAAGAATAAGTGGGTTTTGATGAAAGCAAAACGGTTAAGGTCAAAATAAAAATACATATCCAGGGGTAAAGTTGGTTAAAGGTTGGGTGAGCGCCGCCATTAAAAACGACCCCCATGATGAGTGTGATGTACACGAGTGTGATTAGAATATGGTTTTTCATGAAAATTTGTTATTTTGGATTATGTTTCAAAATCTGTCTACGTACAACAATTTGGGATTTAATCGACAAAAGTCACTGCTGGTTGAATGTTTTTGGAGGCTCATCAGTGTGCTTGTGTTTGAATCAGGCTTGGTTCCCTTCTATGGCGTTAAGCGAAAAATATTAAAATGTTTTGGGGCGAAGGTGGGTCATGCGGTTGTCATCAAACCTGGAGTTAAAATCACATTTCCATGGAAGCTATCCATTGGAGATTACAGCTGGATAGGTGAGAAGGTTTGGATTGATTCACTCGAACAGGTCGATATTGGTTCACATGTTGTTGTTTCTCAGGGTAGCTACCTTTGCACCGGTAATCATGATTACAAGCGTCCAAGCTTTGATTTAATGTCTAAACCCATCGTGATCAAGAGTGAATCATGGTTGGGCGCGTTTTGCCTGGTATGTCCGGGAGTGACCGTTGGCCAAGGTGCCGTTTTGACAATGGGATCAGTGGCCAGTGAAGATTTAGATAAAGGCGGAGTGTATCAAGGCAATCCTGCTGTTAAAACAAGGGATCGAATTGAACATCATCATTGATTACGAAACGGGTAACTTAAAATCCATTCAAAATATGTTCAAACGGTTGGGGTATGATTTTGAAATCAGTCACGATCAAAACAAGATCAACGATGCTAAAAGACTTATATTGCCCGGGGTCGGCGCTTTTGACTATGGTGTAAAAAAGTTAAAAGAATTGGATTTGTACACAATGCTTCAAGAAAAGGCTTGTCAGGTGCCGTTTATGGGTATTTGTCTTGGGGCACAGCTTTTGATGAACGAATCACAAGAGGGTGTGCAAAATGGACTTGGTTTGTTTGATTTTAACGTCAGACGCTTTAGCCAAAATTTAAAAGTTCCTCACATGGGATGGAATGGCGTAAAAATTGAAAATTGCGCAACAACGCTTGAAGTCCCTTTGGACAAAAACGCACGGTTTTATTTTTTACATTCTTATTACATTGAGTACAAGCCGAAAAAAGAGGTTTGGTTAACCAGCCATTATGGGCTTGACTTTGTCAGCGCCATTCAAAGTGATAAATTGATTGCTGTTCAATTTCATCCAGAAAAAAGTCATCGATTTGGGATGAAGCTGTTTGAATATTTTATGAAAATACCAACATGCTAGGTCTGCAAAGGGTGATACCCATATTACTTATTTCCAAAAGACGCTTAATCAAACCACTTCAATTTAAAATTGACCGCTACATTGGGGACCCTCTTAATGCTGTTAAAATTTTTAATGAAAAAGAGGTGGATGAATTGATTGTGATCGATGTTGATGTAACTTTAAACGCAAAAGAGCCCGACTATGAATTTTTGGAGCAACTTTCTGGTGAATGCTTCATGCCATTAACTTACGGGGGTGGGGTCGATAGAGTTGATGTTGCCAAACAAGTACTTAGACTTGGGTATGAAAAAATATGCATTGGTCATCATGCAGTTGCTCAACCGGATCTCATCACTCAATTATCTGAGGTTTTGGGATCTCAAAGTGTTGTGGTTGCAATGGATGTGAAACGAAATATTTTTGGTGAGTTGCGAGTTTACACCAAACGTGGAATGAGTAAAACTAGTTATCATCCTGTCGATTTTGCCGTTCTCATGGAAAAAAAAGGTGCAGGAGAGTTGTTGTTGACGGACATAAAAAAAGAGGGAACCAGATCTGGGTATAATTTAGATCTACTTACAAGTATAGTCAGTCATGTTCAAATCCCAGTCATTATTCATGGTGGTGCTGGAAATGTTGAGCATTTTAAAGAGGGTTTTAATCATCATGCCAATGGCGTGGCTGCAGGTTCCATGTTTGTTTTTTACGGCCCTCATGATGCAGTTTTAATTCAATACATAAATTCGTTAGAGGGAGTATAAATTTGAGCTTATTCTCATAATGAAATATAAATAAAATTCTATGCAGCAAAACACTCTTAGCATTTTGATTCCTGTTTACAATGAAAAAAAACTGGTGGAAGCCTCGATTCGTGGTGTGTACGCTGCACAGTTGCCCACGATTTCCAAAAAAGAAGTTATTGTTATCGATGATGGCTCAACAGACGGTTCTCTTGATGTGATCAAGCGTTTGAAAAATGAATTGGGTTTTGTGTTGATTGTTTCTCAGGTGAATCAAGGTAAAGGTGCGGCGCTACAAAAGGGAATTGGCCGGGCAACTTGTGATTATATTGTTTTTCATGATGCCGATTTGGAATATGACCCCAATGATTTTCGTCAAATGCTTATACCTCTTCAAAGTGGCAAGGCTGACATTGTGTATGGTTCTCGATTTGTTGGAAGCGAAATGCGACGACTTCTCTTTTTTTGGCATGAAGTGGGTAACAAGCTTATAACGTTGCTGATCAACATGGTGACTGATCTTAATTTTTCAGACAACGAGACTTGCTACAAAATGTTTAAGCGTGAAGTGTTTGATCAAGTGAAACTGGTTCAAAATGGTTTTGAATTGGACATTGAAGTCACCATCAAAGCCGCTTATCGCCGTTTTCGCTTTTTTGAGGTTGCCATTGCTTACAATGGGCGAACGTATG
>JAYRVV010000132.1:0-4781 GCA_041918415.1 Bdellovibrionota bacterium
ATACAAGATATTTGTATAGAGCAAAAGAAGTACTTGAAGTCTTCCTTGATGAAAATCTTTGCTCAGAAATTAATGTGACACCAATTTTGGAAACGAGCTAGGTTCAAAAAAATCTGCGAAAAATACATCTTTCGATCAACCTTAGAGCGAATTGTTCATTTATTCAAAAAATATCTGATTTGAAAATGTATTTTCCAAAGTCGCCATTTTCCAAAGTATTTATAGAATTTGATTACGTTTTAGTTGATGGAATTGAAACAGAAATAAAAAAGAAATACAAAAAGTATTTTGATTAATGTGATCAAGGATTAAACAATACTCTCAATCTAATTTAACTCTAAACATGTATTGATAACTTTGTTGGTTTTTTTCAATTACCTGAATTATTTTTGTAATATACATTTTAGATATTCACTCAACAATTTCGATGATATAGCTTCTGGAAGTTTATTTAAACCTCTTTGATAATTTCTACCATTGGTAAAAAGGAAGTTCAATGTATCAAGAATTAACACTGTCATCAAATCAAAAGAATTAATCGCAGAACCTTTACCAGCTGAAAGATTTAACAATCTACCCTGACATAACAAATAAATATTTTTTAAATTGTGACAATATAAATCAATATCAGGAAGTATAGATTCTTTAAAAATTAAGTTATCCATACATATTTCTCTTGGATCATGAGCTGCATTGCCAATAATAATACCATCTTTTGCATTAGCTAATATGGTTTCATTAAGAGCATTCCTTTTTCCTGTAGCTGTAATTACAACGTCTACTTCTGCAATAAGCTTGTCTAGCTTTGAAGTATTAAAACCATCTGAAGCAGCGCACATCATTTTCAAAGGATCAACATCGTATATCCAAACTCGAGCTCCCAAACCCCTAGCAGTTGAAGCAACACTTTGTCCTACAAGACCATAACCAATAACTAAAACATTTAGTCTACATATATCCAAGTTTGTAAGTTTTCTAAAAGCAAACCAAATACCACTGCCTACCTCATAACGATTGTGCATATACGCTTTTATAGGAATATTGTTCCAATCAAAAACAGGAAAATCCAATTCTAGGTCATTTAAAATATTGATTCCTGTACTTGTAGCCTCACAACCAGCAATAATATTTATTTTAGATTTAACAGCTTTATTAATGAATCCTCCTCCAATATCAAATATATAATTTGGAGAATAGCTAAGCATTTCCTCCCAGGCATTTTCAAGTTCTCTCCAATTATTTGATGTAGCACCAAATATTTTTCCTCCAATTGTTTCTAAATATTTGAAAGAAGGAACATGTGCAATTTGAGGCACACATGGTGCAATAAGAATATCTGCCCCATGGGTAATAAAAAATTCGAGATGCGATATCATTTTAGGTTCAATATGTCCAACATAAGCAAGTTTAATATTTTTATATTCAACAGATTTTAATTCTCGAATTCGTTGATTAGTCATAGGTGACATTAAACTTATCCATTTTAGTTGTTTTCTAAAATCAGATTCAACTACATTCATAAATACACTCTTGATTTAAACACATAAAAAAATACTTTATTAACTTTTTTAAGCATATAACTTAATCAATTATAAATGTTTTTTAACACAGTTTAATCTTAGCTACCACATTTTACGTCCAAAGCATAGCTGACAAAAATACGGATATCGTACAACCTGTGACTGTCGTCAAAGCATCAAACTCAACGTGACCATGGACCTATCATGTGAAAAACCATCGTCATCGCCAACACTAAACTCAGAGTCTCGCTCAATATGTTTACTTCTTTGATAACTCAGCCGCCTTGAGGCAGGAGGCCTCAATGGCGTTGATCAGTGTGTTTCGAAGGCCACCTTTTTCAAGCGTGTGAAGACCGGTGATGGCGGTGCCGGCAGGCGATGTGACAGAATCTTTGAGTTTGCCCGGATGTTCTTTGGATTCAATCAATAATTTTGCACTGCCCATCATGGTTTGAGCCGCCAAAGATAAGGCCATGGATCTCGATAAACCCATTTTCACACCCCCATCGCTTAAAGCATCAATCATGGTGAAGATGAATGCGGGCCCACTGCCCGACAAAGCGGTGACGGCATCAAATGAAGTTTCAGGAACATGAACAACCGTGCCGACACATTCAAACAAGTCGCTGGCCATTTTCATGGCATGCGTATTTTGTGATGTTGAGATTGCCGTAACACCTTGGCAAACAGAAATGGGTACATTGGGCATGGCCCGAAGCACTTGGCTTGGATTTGTAACAAACACGCCAATGTCATCAATGGTTTTTCCTGCAGCCAGAGAAACCACAACCGTGTCTTGCTTTATGTTAATGGATTTTAAAACATGCTCAAGGGCGTAAGGCTTAACCGACAAAATCAATAGGTCTGATTCCTTCGCGACATCTTGAATGCTTGGTAAAACGGTGCATTCCTTGGATAATGTTTTTTTCTTTTCACTTGAAGGATGGGAGGTGAACACTTCATAAGATTTTGTTTTGGATTTATTGAGTCCAGCCACCAATGCCCTGGCGATGTAGCCGTAACCTATAATGCCCAATTTTATTTTTTTCATATGTATGCCTTTCTAAGATTTCATCGAATCATTTTGTTTTTAAGCAAATAAATAAAATACTTCCAGCAATAAATAAACCAAAGTTTTTTTTGCTTAGGATTTAATGCAATTTTAATGTTCTGTGTTCTTTCAATTTTGGCAATGATGTACTCCAACCAATGACTGGCGGTCAGCATTGCTTTTGGCCAACGAAGCACCGCGCGTATTTTGCTTGAGATGATAAACATCGTGTGGCTTTTATATTTATGATGAACATACAGTTGATCTTCAACGCTAATATCACCTTGATTGACCAGCGCTTTAAGCTTTTCAAGGTAAATGTGATGGTAAAATGTTTTTTGTGATTCATACAACTTTTGAATTTTATCTGGGGATTCGACACGCACATCGCCAATGTAACTGATGGCCAACGCCTTGAAGATGAGATCGTCAAGCGAAAAAGGCTTTTTAAAAAAACCCAAGGCCAAATGGAAAGCAGAATCGATCGCTCTTTTTTGTATGTCAATCAAATCACAAAAATCCTGTTCTGTCCTGGCAAAGACCAAAGCCATTTTTTTTGAAAAGCGACCGATGAAAAAAGCATCCCAGGCTTGAAGGCCGGTGTGAAAAAAAAGCTGTTTTTTAGAAACCACATTGAATTTGGATTGCATGCCATTGACGTGAAAGTGATGAATCATCGGGGGCAAAAAACAAAACATCAATCGATTTTTCAGCTTTGGATAAAATGATTTCGCATCATCGATCACCAAAAAGTAATCGGGTGAAGAATCTTTTTTTTGAGTGCTTTCGCTCAAACAAGAGCCATAAAGCACAATCAACGCCACTTGATTTCTAAAATGGTGTAAAATGTAGTCGTTAAATGCTTGTGTCTTACTTAAATCAAAATCTTTCAGACCTTCACGAACAATGTTGGTGATCAAGTCCATGGATTTATGCACTTTGAACTTTATTTTTGCTTGTGTGTTTGACTTTGTACATGGCATCGTCGGCCATTTTGATCAAATCTTCTTTGCTTGAAGCGTCGCTTGGGTAATTGGCCACGCCAAAGCTTGCTGTAAATTGTATGCTAAGGCCTTTGTGTTTTAAAAACTGATGATTTTCAATGGTGCTTCGAAGTCGTTCGGCAATCATGACGGCATCTTTTTTGTTGGTTTCTGGCAACAAAACCACAAATTCGTCTCCCCCGTAACGGGCACCGTGATCCACATCTCTGATTTTAGCTTTCACGATCTGTCCAACTTCCCTGATGAGTTCAGAACCATGGATGTGCCCCCAAGTGTCGTTGACCATCTTGAAACGATCCAAATCAAAAAATATCATTGAGAACTCTTTGTGATACCGAATGGCTCGATTCAGTTCGGTGTCGATCAAATGATGCAAATGCCTTGAATTGTACAGTTCAGTGATGTCATCTTTGATGGTCAGCTCCTCAATTTTTTCAAATATTTTTGCGTTTTCGATGCTGATCGCTGCAAAATCTGCAAAGACATTGAGCAATTTTAAATCATGCTCATTGTAATTGGGTAATTTGTCGTTTTGAAGACGATTCAATTCAATCAAACCCAAAGTCCTTCCTCTGCTTTTAAGTAAACAAATCATGGACGTTGAAATGTCTTTGTGAACCTTGATGGGCAAAATGGGCTTGCTTTGATTGTACAACAAAGACTGGTTGCTTTTAAACACATGACCGGCCAGCGATTCATCCATTTTGATAGGTTCCATTCGATTGATTCCAGGTTGATTGATCAAAATCTCGATCCCAAGAATTTGAGTTTTTTCATCAACAAGGTATAGAGCCCACGAGCTTGGGTGAAACAGGGTTGTGACTTTTTGCAAAATCACCTGAAGCACAACTTTTTTATCCAAAGACGATGTGAGTGCCTGGCCGATTTGGCTGAAAGCCTCGATGTATTGTAGGGAATGGGCCAAATCCAAAGATGAGCTTTCCATAAGCGCTCACATCATATACATTTTGGTTCATTAAAGGGAGTTAATTTGAAACAGAATCAAGCATTGGTTTTGGCATCGGCTTCGCCAAGACGCAAAGAGTTGCTAACAGCTTTGGGTTTAAAATTTGAAATTTTTCCTTCCAACATCATTGAGGTGGGCTACAAAGGAAGCCCAGAAAACATTTGCCAAAAAATCGCCTTACAAAAAACCAAAAACGTCAAAGCTCGATTGAGTCCGTCATTTGCAGGTTGGATTCTTGG
>JAYRVV010000133.1:0-1825 GCA_041918415.1 Bdellovibrionota bacterium
AGCCTCCGGCTTACTCCGGCATGCTCACAATTTGGGTTGTTTGATTGCTCCGTTGGGTCGCAATCAAACCATTTTTGCCAAATTGTTTGCTCTCTCGGCCAACTGGCTTTAGCCAGCTAGGCCTCACTCTTTTGCGAATCACTTTAACGCACCCTAATTTCCAAATTACACCCCTTACACCTCGCATATTATCCATTTAATCCACTCTAAAAATAACAGATAAATGGCAATCTGCTTTGTTGCGTACAGTGCTGCTTACCCTAGAAAGTCCTGTGATTTCTCCTCTGAAAAATGGGCTTTTCCCTCTAAAATCTACGTCAAATGGTCCTAAAATTGCATTTTTCCCTCTTAAAAACATCAAATTAAGAGCGAAAAATGCATATATTTGCTCGCATTTTTAAATCACTTGGTGTAGCTTACATCTAAACCTCGAGTGAGGAATAACCTTATAAGGAGAAAAAATGGCTAAAAAAACAACTAAAAAACCTGCCAAAAAAATGGCAAAGAAGACAACAACCAAAAAGACCGCTTCAAAGAAAACAGCTCGCAAACCCAATGCAGCTTTCATGAAGCCTCTAACCCCAAGCACAACATTGGCAGCCGTCATTGGCAATAAACCAATGCCTCGTACGCAAGTGGTTAAATCGTTGTGGGCTTACATTAAAAAGAACAAACTTCAAGATTCAAAAAACAGACGTATGATCAATGCCGACGAAAACCTCAAACCTGTTTTCTCAGGCAAAAAACAAGTCTCCATGTTTGAAATGACCAAATATGTGAGCAAACACCTAAGCTAATCTTAGCGTGTAAGATGTCTTTTAAAAGAGGGGCTTTGCCCCTCTTTTTTTTGCGAAAACATTGAATTTATGAAATACAGGATCGTTTTTTAGACACACGGGTAAAGCATGAGCGATCAAAAAATTATTTTTTCCATGGTTGGTGTAAGTCGAGTGCACAAACCAAACAAAACAGTATTAAGCAACATTCACCTTTCCTTTTTTTATGGTGCAAAGATCGGCGTGTTGGGCCTCAACGGATCTGGCAAAAGCACCCTGCTTAGAATCATCGCCGGACTTGACAAAGACTATGTGGGACAAATCAGCTCAGACAAAAACGTCACTTTTGGCTACTTAGCTCAAGAGCCCGTTCTTGATGAAAACAAAACCGTGCTTCAAATTGTGCAGGAAGGTCTTGGCGATGTGGTGAAGTGTTTGTCGGCTTACGAAGAAGTTTCAAAACAATTTGAAAACCCTGATGCCAATTTTGATGAATTGATTGCAAGACAGACCAAATTGCAAGAGCAAATCGATAAAGCCGGTGGATGGGATGTGCAAAGTAAATTGCAAATGGCCATGGAAGCCCTGTCCTGCCCACCAGAAGATGCCCTGATCAAAAACCTATCAGGAGGTGAAAAAAGAAGGGTTGCGTTATGTAGGCTTTTGCTTACCAAACCGGATGTTTTGCTTTTAGATGAACCCACAAATCACCTTGACGCCACATCAATCGCTTGGCTTGAACAGCATTTAAAGCAATACGAAGGCACAGTGATCGCGGTCACTCACGACCGGTATTTTCTAGACAACATCGCCGGATGGATCCTTGAACTTGATCGAGGACAAGGCATACCGTTTAAAGGCAATTACAGCGCTTGGCTTGAACAAAAACGAGCCCGACTAGAGGTTGAAGAAAAACATCAAAGCAAAAAACAAAAAGCCATAGAACGTGAGCTTCAATGGGTTTTGCTAAATCCCAAGGGAAGACATGCAAAAAGCAAAGCAAGAATTGCAGCCTATGAATCTATGCTGAGCGAGCAACAAGACAAAAG
>JAYRVV010000134.1:0-1600 GCA_041918415.1 Bdellovibrionota bacterium
CCTGCTTCGATTGATAATCTTTTTTGGCTTCATGTTGTGCTTTCAAAGCATCTTGATATTCAGAGTTAGATTCGAGATCCGTCTTTGTTTGATCGATGTTGCTTTGGGTTTTTTGTATTTCCAATTGTTTAAATTTTCTCTGCCATTTTTTCCAATCTCTGTTGTAATCTTTCATGATCATGGCCAAAATAGAAATCAAAAGCAAAGTACTAAGTATGGCGAACCATTTGTTCAGTTTAAGGATGTTAAAGAGGTGATCTGGATCAATGATTCTTTTTCGATTTGACATTCGTAGTCCCTTTAAATGTTAAAAAAGTATTCAGGAATCGCAACGATGTACTTTAAGTTTAGGCTCCACCGCAGCATCATTTTTATGGGAAGGCTCATCAGTGACAAAAACAAAAAACACATTAAATTAAATCTAACAAAAGACATTTTTTTAAAATAATCTTTGAAAATGGTCTTGGCCAGAAGGGGTGGCAAAGCAAAAAGGTACGTCAACACAAGCACGATGCCCAAACCTTCACGCACAAAAATAGACTTTGGAAGAGCCATTGAAAACAATTTTACCCAAATCAATTCTGATAAGTTGATGTTGGTTAGCGCTTCAACTTTGTGTGGATCCCAATGCTCAAATGGACCAAAAAAATTCCATCCAGGACCTCTCATCAATGTTCCAAGTACGATTAAAAGCACCCATTGAATGAGAAAACCAAACAGAAACATTGAAATCGCAAACTTTCGATCTTTGAAAGTGTAATAACCGTTACCCTTAGGGTTTGGGTCAAAATAAGGAATTCCAATAAGGCCTAGAACAATCAAACCTGGATAGACAACACCGGCCAACCAAGGATCAAAATACACCAACATCTCTTGTAAACCCAAAAAATACCAAGGAGCTTTTGAAGGGTTTGGCGTTAAGGCAGGGTTGGCTGGTTCTTCAAGAGGTGCCTGAAAGCCAATGGACCAAAAGATTAAAAAAACAGACAATGCAATCAAACAAATAAACTCGATGTAGACCAAATTGGGCCAGGTCATGGTCCGTTTGTTTTGCTCTTGTTCAAGCAAAGGCTTTCCTTGCTCCAATCGAATGTCGTTGTCCACACCCTTTTTTAGGGCATACCAAGTTAAATAACCCACAGAGACCAACATGATGATGATGGGGATGTTGTCCGGTAATGTGATCAAAGCAAAAAAATGATGATCGAATAAAGCAAATATAAAGAAAGCCAACACCAACAGCGCAAAGGCCCTGATGAACTTTTTACTTACAAAAAATCGCATGTTGTTTTTATAAAATGCCATAATAAAAACAAACACACAGATGATGTATATGCTGGTTGGATTGGATGCAGCGTTAATGATGTGTTTGATCGTTTGCAATGGGTACCCCTTTACATTGGACTTGAAATGCCACCGTCTTTGCGAACTCGCCAGAAATGCACGGCCATTAAAATGGAAGCAATAAACGGAATGAAAATGCAATGAAGCACGTAAAACCTCAGCAGTGTAGCCTCAGAAATCATTCGACCCGCCAAAAGCCCAAACCGAGCATCGTCTCCGGCGTGAACCAAATTCATCTCTCCAATTTTTAAAAACG
>JAYRVV010000135.1:0-3477 GCA_041918415.1 Bdellovibrionota bacterium
AAATCAGAGATGAAAATTGAGCGAAACGCTCAATTTTATCGGTGCACTATGCAAAGATTGGATCAATGACGAATGCCGCCCAGGCGGTTCGGTCTACTATGGCGCCCACACAGCTTTGAAGCTGGGCTACAAGCCAAACATCATAACATGCATCAATGAAACTGATTTGAAATGCTTTGATCTAAAGAACATCGCTGTGGATGTTTTACATTCTGATCAAACGCTCACGTTTGGGCACGTTTATCAAAATGATCAAAGACAAAGCCAAGTTCTACACAGGATTGAACCATTCACGCCAGATCTATCAGCATTAAAACCCGATATCACTTGCCTCGCACCAGTTTTTAATGAAATTAACATCAACAACACACTTTGTTTTTCTTTAATCATACCGCAAGGATGGTTGAGGTCTTTAGATGATAAAAATAAAGTGATTAATGTCTTGCCCAAAACAAATCCACCTTGCGATCTGCTTGTCTTAAGTCACGATGAATGTCCAGATCCAAGGTCAATGTTTTCTAATGCAAAGATGATTGTCCAAACCCATGGAAGGCAAAACGTTAAAATTTTTCAAAACCAGGACATTTTGAGTTTCAAGCCGGCGTATAAACCCAAATTGATCGATCCAACGGGTGCGGGAGATGTTTTTGCAACAAGTCTGTGGATTTTTTTAAAGGAAAATGTTGAGCTTATTAAAGCCCTCACCTTGGCCAGCATCTGTGCAGGCATGAGCATCGAAGGCCATGGCATAAGTGCCATACCCAACAGATCACAAATTTTTAACCACCTAAGGCAATCCACAGGATAAGCATTTGGATTTTGCCATTATTCAAAGTCACTGCTATTGTTCCCAATACAAAAAAATTTGATTATGGATGCTTTTCATTTCGAACAACTTTCATCATTTTTAAAAAAGTGCGAACTTAAATCGGATGAAGCTGAAGTGTTGTTTGTGGCTGAAAGTGATTTGTTTGGAAATGTGCATGACATTGACTCGTCACACCTTAATCAAATCAACCAAGTCAGCGTGCTGACCTCCATCATCAAAGATAACATTTTGATTCGTAATTCATGGATGGGTTCAACTTTTCAAGCATGGTTGGAAAACCAAGAAATGCTGCTTTCCAACCTAAAAAATTTTAAAGGGGAACATGCCATTCACAGTTTCAGTAAAGACACCAGCCTAACAAAAATCAACCTGAACATGCCCAATCAAAAAGATGCTTTTCCAATCGAAAGCATAGAACTTTGCAAAAACACTGTCATGCAGGCTTACTTTGGATGGAATGTCGACCTTGAATTTCAGTTCAATTCCAAAAACTGCATGTACCTTAACAGTTATGGAATAGCATCCAATTTTCAAAAATCCATCGCACATGTTTCATATCTGGTTGAAAGTGAAAAAAATGAGGTTTTAAAGAAAGGATTGTTCACCATTGGCAACGAACCCGAAAAAATCGTTGAAAGCATTGAGGTCAACTTAAACCAATTTGAAACCATTGTGGACCAAGAAAGCATGATCAAAGGCGGAAAATCATCTGTTCTTTTATCTCCAAGGGTTGTAGAAGTTTTGTGTAAGATCATCACTCATCACTGCAAGGATATTTTGGAATTTCCCACAAAATTGGCCAAAGCTTTACCCGAATCGTTTGCCTTGGAGGAGGACCCTGATAATGTTTTTAGTTTACTCGCCGTCCCTTTTGATGATGAAGGCATCAAAACGCAAGCCAAAACATTGTGCCAAGGTCAACAAAGGCTTAACACATTGAGCGACATGAAAACCGCATTTCGAAACAAAAAAAATAAAAGCTCAGGAAATGGTTTTAGAAGAGGATTGTTTTGGAAACAAATGGGCGATAACACGCCTGGCATTCATCCCAGCTTCTTAAAACTAAAACCTGGAACCAAAACCAGAAAAGAACTTCTTGAATCGGTTCAAGATTTTGTTTTGATCAACCATGTGTTTGTGCCCTTTGATCGATACCAAGACTTGTTCAGTGGTAATGCACTTGTGACATTAAGGGGAGAGTATTTTAGAAAAAATCGATTGGTTTCAAAAATATTTGCAAAAAACTACTCTGGCCGACCCTTGATATCTTCATACCCGGAAGCTTTTGGCAGCTTGCTTGATCCAACTTCAATGGTACTGTGTGAAGGTGAATATTGTGAATCTGGGTGGTTCCCTTACATCTTTTTACCGAAATTCACGTGGGGTTAGACTGTGTGGCATAAAATCGATCGAATCAACAATTCAAACAGAGGTTACGAAGACGCAAGATTTGAAGTCATCGAAGGTGAGCGTTTTTACATTGATGGTAATCACATCAATCGTCACAACCATATTTTTCGTGAGGGCACGATGTATCGACGTGCGGGTGCAAAAGCATACGAGATATCTGATCAACCTTTTTCTTCACGCATGCATGACACACAGTTTTCAGATTTTGTTAAACAATCTTTTGTCGACGATAAAAACGTTGAGCTTGATCAGGTTGATGTGTCTGGTTTGGTTTCACATTACTTGGCACAGGACATTCAAAACCTTGGGTTAAAAAACGTTTCGTTTAGATTCACGTATGAAACCAGAAGGGTGTATTTTCAAAATTCTTTGGGCATACAAAAAAGCAGAATTGACGAAACAAAAGTTCTTCGCATTGACAAGAAGGTTATCATCAATGAAAACATGTTTAACCTTAGGCGCTTTTTACATCATCCCAACATACAAATGGTAACAAACGTGATCCATGGGTTTTCAGACATAGAAAAGCAACTGAAAAATTGCAAAAAGACAGAGCCTAAAATGTCCACCGTTTTACTTCATCCCACGGTTGCGAGTGTTTTGGCCCATGAAGTGTTTGGACATGTGGCCGAAAGAACTTTTTTACCCACACAATACGAATATGTTCAAAACAATTATCATGGCATCAATTTGACCGTTAAAGACTCTGTTTCGATAAGTGGTTCTTTGGTTCAATACGCATTTGATGACGAAGGTGTCAAACCCAAGGAAGCGACCATTTTGCAAAACGGTCAATTCATTGATCCACTCTTAAACCAAACTTCAAGTTTTCAGCTTGGACGATCCCCCAATGGTCGAGCACGTGCACAAGATTTTAGACACAGTCCTTTGTGCAGAATGAGCAACATTTACATTGAACCACAAAACACAGCTGTGAACGATTTGATCAAGTCAATAGAAGATGGTTATTACTTCATTGGGTCTTTGGGTGGTTTACTTGCTGACAACTTCTTTCAAATTCAATCACAGTATGGTTTTAAAGTTCAAAAAGGTCAGATCACTTACCCCATCACTGGTGCTTTGCTTCGAGGTTCACTTAAAAGCATACGAAGCATTCATGGGGTGTCCAAAGAATTTGAATGGGTTAATGACGGTGGCTGCTTTGCGGCCGACCAGTTTTTAGAACTTTCAGGTCGCGGTTCACCTTACTTGCTGTTGGGCGAAATTGATGTCCATTA
>JAYRVV010000136.1:0-5018 GCA_041918415.1 Bdellovibrionota bacterium
CTTTTTAAAGATCACAGCTTTTGTTTGATTTGTTCGATCACTTGATCAACTTTTTCAATAATGTCATCATCCATTAGAGATAATTTTAAAATGTTTAACTGGCCAATGCAGACCTCAAGTGTGGCTTTGGGCGCGTCAAGATGTTTAAGGACAATGTTGTCCAGTGTTTGGTTCAATATATTCGGGTCTTTAACATTTAGAAAAACGAGCAAGTCATCCAGTTTTTTTGGAAAACCTTTTGTTTCAATCCATAACTTGGCTTTGTTTTGAAATTCGTTTGCTTTGCTGGCCTTAAGCTCCTTAAAAAGTTTTTCATCCTCTTTGGACAGTTTTGGTTTGAAAAAATCTTCAAGTGCTTTTTTTGCCAGATTGTCGTTTCTTTTTTTAAACTTTGAAGGATGGGATGATTTGTCTTGTTGTCCATAATCCTTTCGATCTTTTTTGGCGTCGCGCTCTCGCCAAGAAGGCTTTTCCTCACGTTCACTTGAGCGCTGCTTTTTATCGAAATAATTCTCCATATCTATCAGCATTAGCGAGCTTTTGCGTCTTTTGGCAAGATTAAAATGGTTGAAGCTTTTTGATGATGACACTTTTTTTTCATCTTGTTATAAGGCTCGCATGATTCAAACATTGGTTACGGGTGGTACAGGGTTCATTGGCTCAAGCATTGTTAGAAAGCTCGTTCAAAACATGCAAACGGTGCATGTATTGACGCGAAACCCCGAAAGCATATCACGTGAACGAAGGGTTCCAGGTGCCTTTTATGTTAAAGGCGATGTTTTTAACAAAGATTCTTTGTTAAAAGCCATGGAGGGTTGTGATGCCTTGATCAGCACGGTTCAGTTTGACAACGCCCCTTTTGAAAATCCAAAAAAAGGTCTGACTTATAAGCGAGTGGATGGTGAAGGGACTGTCCTTCAAATGCAGGCGCTTCAAGAAAGTTCGATTTCGAGAGTTATCTATTTGTCGGGTGCAGGAACCAGAGAAGGAAGGATTGAACCATGGTTTGAGGCCAAATGGCAGGCTGAACAAGCTGTTCGCGCTTGCGCTAAACATTGGACCATTTTTCGACCTTCATGGATATATGGACCACAAGATCAGTCACTCAATAAATTCATCATGTTCGCAAGATTTTTGCCCTTCATACCCATGATTGGTTCTGGGCAGGAGAAAATAGCTCCGGTTTACGTAGAGGATGTAAGCAACGCTGTGGTTAAAGCCCTACACGATACAAAAACGTATGAAAAAGTTTATGATTTGGGTGGTCCGCAACTTAGCATGAAAGAAATCATTCAAACGCTGCTTAAAGTGCTTGGAAAAAGAAAATTGATCGTTGCACATCCAAAGCCAATCATGAAATTGATTGCGAGATTGATGCAGATCTTACCCAATCCACCACTTACCGCCGAGGGCATTGATTTTGTGACAATGGAAGAAAGCGTAGACATTACTTTTGCGAGAGAAGATTTGGATTTTAGACCTTTTAATCTCAAAGATGGCTTAAAACAATATTTGTAGCTCAAAGCATCATTTTGCGAGATTGATTGAAGTTTTTGATTTTCTTTACATTGTAAACAACCATGCTAGATTCTTCCCAATCAAAGAGGCAATACCTGTTTGATGTGTTACATCAGTAAAACTTTATTGGAGGATATAATGAAAAAACTTTTTGCATTGTTTTTTGTTCTTGCATTGGGCACTGCCTTTGCAGCTGACCGATCAGGAAAAGTCGCTATAGGTTATCAAGAAAACGCAGACGTAGGTACCAACTCAAGAGGTAACTGGTCTTTGAAATACGGCGTTAACGACAAAGTAACAGCTCAGTTCTTGGTTGGTTTTGATTTTGGTAAAGACATCAACAGTAACGCTAACTTTGGCGCTCGTGTCCTTTATGATTTGGTTCAAAACGAAAACTCACATTTTTATGCTGGTTTTGGTTTTGCTTACAACCTTGATGAAAACAGCACCGTAAACGCAAGAAATCCTTTGGCAATTTCTGTTCCATTGGGATTTGAATTCAATTTTGCAAGCCTTCCAGAAATTGGATTTAGCATTGAAACAGGCTTAGCTGTACAATTTGACACCAAGGGTGCTGGTAAAACAACAACCATCAGTTCACTTGGCGGTGGTGATGACGGCACTGGAACTGGTGTTGGAGCAGGCGCATTGGCTAACATCGGCCTTGGCGTTCACTACTACTTCTAATCTTTACAAAAGATTTGAGTTTAAAAAAGGAGGGCTTGTCCCTCCTTTTTTATTTCTTAAAAAGACATAAAACTTGAGTCATTAAGTGCTTACATTTTAGATTGAAATTGATGTGCCCAAAGCTTATCCAAAAAAGTTTGGTAATGCATACACTCAATGTCATCAAATCTTTTTTCAATGGGATCTTGACTGACTAAAATATAGCGTTTGAATATGGATTCTTCCTTAAGAGCCTTTAAACTTTTAAGATGTTTAAGCCAAATTTTTTGTGTGGCTTTGATTTCAATGGCTGTGTGATCTGAAATGATTAAGTCAACCTCATAAGAACTTTTACTTCTCCAAAAATAAAGTTCTTCAAAACTACGAACATAGCTTACATGACATACGGCTATTGTATCGCCATTGGTCATGATAATCAACATATCAATCGCCATTAGGACTAATAAATAGGGACAGACCCTCAATTAAATAATTGTAATTGTTATATATTTTTAAAAATCAATTCTGCTTGTGTAATAAGGCATGTGGATAAGGTTTAGCGTTAAAAATGAGAGGCTTTAATTGATTTTCATTCAAGACGGCATCAAACCAATCTGACTGATAACTTCGTACAAAACCACAGTGGTTAAAATAATGTACGTCCAAGGGTAGCTGTTTTCTAAGGAAAAACTTAAACCAAAAAGTTCTGACCATACGATCAAATTGGCCCATACAAACAGAAGGAAAAACACTCAAAACCAAGCACGCGTTTGGGCTATGCTCTAGAAAAGCATCTAATATTTTGTTAACTTCATGATCGTCTAAAAGGTGCGAAAACGAGCCCCAACCAAACCAAATCACATCAAAGGTAGCATAATTTTTTAAATGCATTTGTATGAACTGATCAAACGAAGCGCATAAGACCTTATCGGTCTTAAAACTTAAATCAAATCCGACGCATTTAAATCCACGTTTGGTCAAAGCGTCCAATTCACGACCTTTTCCAGCTCCACAAATGAGTACTGAGGCCGAAGGTTTCAAAGCTTGCACAAGGTTATCTTCCCAATCAAACAGTGTGTCACTTGGTCCAAGTGACACGGGATGTTTTCTGTAAGCCTTACATGTGAGCTCTTCCCTTTGCTTTTTAGTACAAAAAATAAAAAGCCAAGAAAAACGTGTTTGAATTAAGAAACGGTGTAAACAAAGAATGACATTTTCAATCAGCTTAAAGATCCAAACCAAAAAACAAATCATGCACTTGTTTTCAATAATCTTTCAAGCACATTAGGAGAATATCTTTTTAACGATTTAAACATTTTGTATTTTCTTTTAAAATCATCCCTAGCCTTTTGAAAACTGTATTTAAAATCAATCCAATCTTGAGTTCCTTTGTTTTTTTTCATTTCAATCCAAGTTTCCTTTTTGATCTTTAACTCATCAATTTGTTTTAAAAGATTTAAATAAAATTCATTGATGATGACTTTGGCGTGAGCAAGCTTTGGATTCATTTCCAATTTATTCTTATGCATTAATATTTTTGCCCTTAGCAATGTCTCTTCCTGAACCATTTTTAAATTCCAGGTTTGCTTAAAATAACTCATGAATTTAATAAACCACTTGGAAGGATCAAAGTGATAAAATTTTATTCCGTTTCGGTAGTCTCTGGCATACCAATGATGAAAATTATGATAACCCTCACCAAATGTTAGTAATGCAGTGATCGAACTGTCCCTTGCCGTCGAGCTCTTTGAATATGGTTGGGAACCCAACAAATGTGCAAATGAATTGATTGAGAATGTGATGTGGTGTCCAACAAACAAACGAAATATTCCACCAAAAAACAAACCACCCAATGGATTGTTAAAAATCAAGCCAACAAGTGTCGGCAATCCAAACCCACTTAAAATCGCGATCAATGTCCAATATTTGTGCTGCCACATGACCAGATTGTTTTGCAATAAATCTTTTGGGTTTGGACTTATGTATTTTTGTTTTATTAAAATCCATCCGATGTGAGACCAAAAAAATCCCTTTTTGGCGTTGTAAGGGTCTTTTTCTTGATCGACAAACTGATGATGAACGCGATGGTCAGAAGACCATTTAAGACACGATTCTTGAAAGGCGCCCGCGCAAAAAAACAAAAACAAAAACTCAAGCCACTTCGACGCTTCATAACTTTGATGAGCAAAAAGCCGATGGTAACCACAGGTGATGCTCATGAGCGAGGCAATCAACATGCTCAAAAAAATGAAAAACTCAAACCAAGTAAATCCAAAAAAATAAAGATAAAGAGGTAAGCCAAACAAGGCCACCAACGTCAGCGAAGAAAAAAAAGTCGTTGTTCTTAAATCGAAGTTTCTCACGGGCCGATTATATCAGCGTGTGAATATAAGGCTAATCAATTTTTTCAACGCAGACCGAAAGAAAAAATTGCTTGTTAGTTTCATCAAAAGTGACAACAGACTGCAACATTTTATCTGTCTCACATTTGCAGTTATCTTCTTCAATCTTTGCTCGTCCAAAAGCGCTTTTATTTACGAAAGGCTCTAAATATGGAGGTGATTGATATTGAGAATCCCTGTTTTCTATTTGAATCTTACATATGCCAACAATCATTATTTCATCTTTCTCAAATTCTTTACATTTTTTGAAATGACCTCGAACGGATGGAACAGGTTTGAGTGTTCCAAGTAATCCAGAATCGCAAAAGATGGTGTTTAATGGGCTGTCTATTATTGGCGCGTTGCCATAGCCTTTTGTTCTTTGATTTAGCTTAATTACACTTTCGGGTTTTACATTCACCAAACTTTCTGTTTGGTATTCTTGCTTGATTA
>JAYRVV010000137.1:0-6482 GCA_041918415.1 Bdellovibrionota bacterium
ATGTTTAGAGGTAAAAGAAAATAAATTTTAAAAAGGAGAGTTGTACCATGTCAGTAACATCGAATCTAGATACACAAAGGGTTAAAGCCATTGAGTTGGCCATGGCCACCATTGAAAAGCAATTTGGCAAAGGCTCGATCATGCGTCTTGGAGATCAAAAGGCACTGGTGAATGATATTCCGGTGATCCCAACCGGTTCTCCAAGTTTAGATTTGGCCTTGGGTGTGGGCGGTTACCCTCGTGGTCGAGTGATTGAAATTTTTGGACCTGAATCCAGTGGAAAAACTACGCTAACCCTGCACGCAGTGGCCAATGTACAAAAACAAGGTGGAGTGGCAGCCTTTGTTGATGCCGAGCATGCATTGGATGTGACTTATGCAAAAAAATTGGGCGTCAGCACGGACGACCTTTTACTGTCGCAACCTGACACGGGTGAACAGGCCTTAGAAATTACAGAAACATTGGTTCGTTCTGGTGCCGTTGATTTGGTTGTTGTGGACTCAGTTGCCGCATTGACACCCAGAGCGGAGCTTGAGGGAGAGATGGGCGATTCTCACATGGGTTTGCAAGCAAGGTTGATGAGTCAGGCACTTCGAAAGCTTACTGCTGCCATTGCCAGATCTAAAACCAGCGTGATTTTTATCAATCAAATTCGCATGAAAATTGGTGTGATGTTTGGAAGTCCGGAAACCACCACGGGTGGCAATGCGCTTAAATTCTATTCATCGGTTCGAATCGATATTCGTCGAATTGGTGGTTTGAAAGAGGGCGAGGAAGTGATAGGCAACCGCACACAGGTTAAAGTAGTGAAAAACAAAATGGCTGCACCATTTAAAAAAGTCGAGTTTGACATTTTGTACGGCGAAGGTATCTCAAAATGGGGTGACGTGCTCGATCTTGCTGTGGCCCAAAACAAAATCGAAAAAAGCGGTTCGTGGTTTTCATTGGATGGAGAGCGCATGGGGCAAGGCCGTGAAAGTGCTGTGCAATATCTAAAAGAACATCTAAGCGTTGCACAAAAAATTGAAAGTTCACTTTACAGTGCAGCCGGTCTAAAAACGCCTTTTTCTACGGGAACACAGCAAGGAACACAAGCCACAGAAAGTAAGGGAGTCACTGCTGCAGGCAAACCCACGGCAGCATCATCGGCCAATAAATAACTTTAAATTCATTTTCATTTCGTCACGTTTTTGATTACAATCATTGACGTGACGGAAAATGAAAAAATTGAACCCACGGCCTTTAACCCCGTGAATGAGCTGACGGAATTTTTAAAAATTTCTGTCAATCATAAAGCATCTGACATTCACATTAAGGCGGGGTTACCTCCGATGTTTCGCATCGATGGTGCTTTAATGCCATTGAAAGATGCCAGACGACTGACGCCTGAGGAAATTTTTAAAATGTCGATGAGCATGATGTCGTCTGAGCAAAAAGATTATTTTAAAAAATTTCATGAAATCGATATGGGTTATGGTGTGCCGGGCGTTGGTCGCTTTCGTGTGAACGTGTTCATGCAAAGATCCAGCGTGGGCATGGTTTTTCGCGTGATACCGTTTAAAATTTTACCGCTCAATGAACTTGCGCTACCAAAAGTGATTGAAAAAATTGCCATGGAACATCGAGGTTTGGTTTTGGTGACGGGAACAACGGGTTCAGGAAAATCAACCACGCTTGCTTCGATGATTGATTTTATTAATTCACGTCGTTCCGGCCATATTTTGACCATTGAGGATCCAATCGAGTTTTTAATTCGTGATAAAAGATGTGTGATCAACCAAAGAGAAGTTGGGGTAGATTCGACTTCTTTTTCAAAAGCATTGCGAGCGTCCTTGCGCCAAGATCCTGATGTGATTCTGGTGGGTGAAATGAGAGACAACGAAACCATTGAAACAGCTCTCAACGCTGCGGAAACAGGTCACTTTGTGATGTCAACGCTTCACACCTTGGATGCAACAGAAACAATCAATCGTGTAATCTCCGTGTTTCCTCCGCACCATCAAAAGCAGATCCGAATGCAATTGGGTGCGGTTTTAAAGGCGGTGGTTTCACAACGCTTGGTTCCAAGAATGGATGGCAAAGGCCGTGTGCCAGCATGTGAAATTTTAATTGTAAACTCGCGTGTAAGAGAAATGATTGAAAATGAAGATAAAACCAAAGAAATTTCTACGGCCATCAGTCAAAGTCACACAAGTTTTGGCATGCAGACCTTCGATCAATCGTTGATTTCTTTATATAACCAAAAGCTTATCTCTTACGAAGAAGCATTAAAACAAAGCACTAATCCTGACGACTTTGCTTTGCGTGTTAAGGGCATTACATCTTCTTCCAACAGCAATTGGGATGATTTTGATCAAAATAAAAAAGATGACAAACAAGATAAAATGCCAATTGATCGGTTCTAAAAAACTTGCTCCATTTGGCACAACGTTTTAAAAGTCGAGTATCATGCAAAGCAGTGACATTCGAAAAGCGTTTTTAGAATTTTTTCAAAGCCATCAGCATCAAGTGCTTGCCAGTTCGTCGCTGGTTCCGGTTCAAGATCCCACACTTTTGTTCACAAACGCAGGTATGAATCAGTTTAAAGATATATTCACAGGTAAAGAGACCAGAGCCTACAACAAAGCTGTCACTTCACAAAAATGTGTTCGCGCTGGTGGAAAACACAATGATTTGGAAAATGTGGGTTATACAGCCCGCCACCACACTTTTTTTGAGATGCTTGGAAATTTTTCATTCGGCGATTATTTTAAGCAAAAAGCAATAGAGCATGCGTGGAATTTTTCTGTCAAAACTTTGAAACTCGACCCCAATCGTATTCATGTATCGATTTTTCTGGATGACGACGAAGCGTATTCAATTTGGCGAAATCAAATCGGTGTTTCAGAAAAAAACCTGGTTAGATTTGGAGAGAAGGACAATTTTTGGGCCATGGGTCCGGTGGGTCCATGTGGGCCGTGTTCGGAATTGTATTATGATCAGGGTGAAAATATTTCTGGTCAAAAAGTTGGTGATGATGGCGAAAGATTCTTGGAGTTTTGGAATTTGGTGTTCATGGAATTTGAACAAAAACAAGATGGATCTCGTGTTAAATTACCAAAACCTTCCATTGATACAGGCATGGGGTTGGAAAGAATCACAGCATTGGTTCAAAAAATGCCAAGTAATTATGACACCGATCTTTTTATTCCAATTTTAGATACCATTGCAAAGGCTGCGCATTTACAAAGTTATATTCAGTCACAGCATGAACAAAAAATTTCAATGAGGGTCATTGCCGATCATCTAAGATGCATGACTTTTTTAATCAACGATGGTGTTGAACCTTCCAAAGATGGTCGTGGGTATGTCCTCCGTCGCATCATGCGGCGTGCAATGAGGCATGGTAGAAAATTGGGTTTTGGTGATCCATTTCTTTTTCAATTGAGTCAAAGTGTTGTTGAAAAAATGGGAGAAACATACACTGAATTGAAAAAAAACAATCGACTCATACAAAACACGATTGAAAAAGAAGAGAGACAGTTTTTACAAACCATCGATCGTGGCATGGGTTTGCTTGAGAATGAAGTTGAAAAACTAAAACAAACACAATCTTATGTTTTAAGTGGCGACGTTGCCTTTCATTTGTACGACACTTATGGTTTTCCACTGGATTTAACTCAAGATGTTTTAAGAGAGCATCAATTGACGGTCAATGAAGATCAGTTTCGCTTAAGCATGGAAAACCACAGAGAAAAGGCGCGTGGATCATTTAAAGGTTCTGCGGTTTTAAAAATGGATGAGCATGTAACCCAATGGCTTAGAGAAAAAAGGGAAACCCTATTTTTGGGGTATGAAATGCTTTTGAGTGAAAGCGTTGTCTTGCATTTGATTTGTGATGAAAAGGAAGTGAATGAAGCCAAACAAAACGATGAGATTTTGGTTTTAACCGATCAGACGCCTTTTTATGGTGAGAGTGGTGGCCAGGTGGGCGACATTGGTGCAATTTATGGAAAAGGATTTTCGTTAAGTGTGCTAGACACAAAAAAACCACATTCAAAAATCACCATTCATTTGTGTAAAGTATTAGAAGGAACAATCAAAAAAGGTGATGCTGTGACTTTAGAAGTTGATGCCATCAGTAGAAAGAATGCAGCCATTTCTCACACCGCCACACATTTGTTGCATGGTGCGCTGATTCAAATATTAGGCCAACATGTTAAGCAAAAAGGTTCTCTTGTATCACCAGAAAGATTAAGGTTTGACTTTACGCATCCGCAAGCGCTCTCTTTACAAACAATTCAAGAAATTGAGCAGTACATTAATGAAAAAATATTTTCAAATGATTCGGTTGCAACAAACACCATGAAACTGGACGATGCTGTGGCGAGTGGGGCCAAAGCGCTTTTTGATGAAAAATACACTGACGTTGTTCGTGTCGTCAGTGTTGGTCAATATTCAAAAGAGCTTTGTGGTGGTACTCATCTAAAAAGTACTGGAGAAATAGGATTATTTAAAATCATCAAAGAGGGTTCGGTTTCCAGTGGTGTCAGAAGGATCGAGGCGATATGCTCTAAAAGGGCTTTGATGTGGATGTTGGATCAAGACAAGATGTTGAAAAAACTTTCATCGGTTTTAAACGTTTCGGTAGACCAAATGGAAAACAAGACCAAAGAATTAATTGATCAGGTCAAAGAAAGTAAAAAAAACAAACCAAAACTTGAATCAAAGACAAGCAACGAAACCATTCAAAATCTTAAAAAGTGTAAAATGATTTCATGTGTTTTGGATGGTTATGATCAAAAAACAATGCGAGAATTGTCTGACCGTTTATTTCAAAAGCACGCCCCTTGCACAATCGTATTATTTTCGAAGTTTGAAAATAAGGTGTTTTGTGCCATTAAGGTTCATGCATCATTAAATACAATTAAAGCCAATGATTTGATTCAAAAAATACTACCGATCATTGAAGGATCAGGTGGTGGGAGAGCCGACTTTGCTCAAGCCGGTGGATTAAACGCATCGAACATAGATCAAGCCAGGTCAAAAATCGAAAACGAACTTAATCGGGCCTGAAAAAGTACCATCTGTTTCGTTACCTTCGGCCAAATCGTCCTCAATGTAATCAAAGAAAAATACAGTTTTTGGGCTTAAGAAGAATTGATCCAGATTCGAGGCCGCAGCGAACGAGCCACCACAGCGTACTTGGCCTGTACGCGAGGATGGCGAGTGAGCGAGAACGAAGAAGATGGACAATTATTCTTTAGCCCCTTCAATGGACTAGAAGTCCACCTCAGGGCGATTTGATATCAAAGCCTCGCATCTGGCACTTTTTGAGGCCCTTTAGAATTTGAAAGGTTTAAACAAAGAAAAAGCCAAAATCTTGCAAATGATTTGCTACTCTTTTCTTAGGAAACTCAAGATAGAAATCTTTTGTTGATTTCTTCATGGGCGACGAACTTAACTGCGATTGATCCATTTTTTTGATTTTTTGGTGTAGTCGTCATTTTGATTGTTCTTTATAATTTGTTCAAAAATATTCTTGGATTTTTCTTTATTACCGATTTTATATTGAGCAACACCCATCTCATAAAGACTTCTGCTGTAAAGTGGATGATCAACTGAGAGAACTTCAAAGGCTTTCTCAAGCCTTAAAACGCAGGCACTGTATTTTTTCTTTTTAAAATAAAAATGCGCCACATATAGATCATTCAACACGATGTTATCATTGCATTTTTCCAATAATGTTTTGGCAATTTCACTTTCTTTTGAATCGGGCCAATTTGTAATCACCTCTTGAAAATATCGAATGGCATTTTTTGTTTCCGTTTGATCTCGAGAAGGGCTTTTAGGTGCTTGCTCATGGTAACTTTGACCGATTTTTAGGGTGATGTCGGGTATTGCCTCGTGGCTAGGGTGTAAGGTTTTGAAAGAAGAGAGATAGACTTGGGCTTCGATGTAATCCTTTTTATTAAAATAGCTTAACGCCAATTTGAACTCAGCCTGTGTTCGATGTTGACTGTCCGGAAAACGATTTCTCAATTCATCATAAAATGTAATGGCATCGGTGTATTCCTTTTTTTTGTACAGCATATCACCTTGCTGCATCAAGGCTTGGTCAGTATCGTAGTCTTTTGCTTGTTTCACTGCGCAAGAGAAAATCGAAATTAAAACCAAAATGGATAAAATAATGCGTTTCATAAAAAAAGTGGGTATCTTAACTGCACAAAAATGCAAGTTCAAAATCACACAATTACCTTTTATGGTGGCGTTGATACGGTGACAGGTTCAAAGCATTTGATTGAGCATGACGGGAAGAAAATATTTATTGATATGGGTTTATTCCAGGGTGAAAAAGCTTTAAGGCTGCTCAATTGGCAAAAACCCAAATACAATCCAAATGCAATTGATGCTGTTGTGCTAACACACACGCACATTGACCATGCTGGGTTTTTACCAAGACTTGTCAAATTGGGTTTTCGTGGCACCGTGTACTCTACTCC
>JAYRVV010000138.1:0-2495 GCA_041918415.1 Bdellovibrionota bacterium
CTTTTGATGGAAACTTGAAAGCATAGAATCCTATTAATCAAACCACATGTGCTATGCAAATAGATCGAAAGCAAAAGTTTTAAAAATTATATGTTTAAAAAAAGTGACTTATTAGATAGGAGGGTTAGGCTATTTTAATTATTTTTAAGGAGGTCATATGAAAAAATATATTTTTATATCGTTAAGCGTGTTTTTTTAGCCTGTGTTTACTCCAACAACATACAGCCGTTCGGTGTTGAGACTACATCAATAAAATACAAAGATGGGTCACCTTGCATCGAATCAAAGAAAAACGCCACCGTTCGTTTGTGCCCTCATCAAAGAAATGAAATGCGTTATATTGGCATGTTTTGGATTGAAATTGAGAACACAGCAAATCAAAGTGTTACATTTAATCCAAAATCAACTGCGATGATGCTTTCTAAGAAAAAACGTATTCAATTTATCAACAGATCAGAGTATGTCACATACGTGAATCAAGAATCAGATGAAGATGTTCAGACTTGGTCAAACTCGAATGTGGCGACCAAAGAGAGTGAAATTGAAAAAATTAATAGGGAACGTAATGATTGGTTAAATTTGTCCGATCAAATCATACAAACAAGCACCATTGATCCTCAAGAGTCGTTAAAGGGTTGCCTGGCTTACGTGTCAAAAACTTATGATCTGGATGTTGTTTATCTTAAAAAGGGTGAAAGATTAAAAGTTACCATTCATCTTGACACTGAAAATCATGAGTTTGATTTTTCTTATAACTGATCATCAAAACATTGTGTTTTTTTATATTTCTGTAGAAACTATTGATGATTGCTATGGCAGATTCAAATACACGTGTGAATAAGTTGTGCATGGCCTGCATCGACTATGCCAAGGGAAAGAAAACACTTAAGCAAGTCCATTACCATGCCCGAGGAGATCGAATCACTCAAGATGTCATGCGTTTTGCCGATAAAAATCTTGGCTCTATGCTTTACGAGTTATGTATTGATTTTTACACTTGGCATGAGGAGCGTGACGATATCATTGATGCCAAAATAAAAAAGATTGCACAACATTTACAAAATGAGGGGCGTTTAGATTTTGATCATTAAAGTCTTCCCTTTGAAATAATTCGGGTCCAGTCGTGTGTCCCCCGAATTAAAATAATTCGGGTCCAGTCGTGTGTTGTATGTCATAGGTAAGAAGTTTCAATTGGTGATAGAAGCGATTGAGATGCATGAGGGAGCCATTGCAATGGCTCCCTCATGTTTGTCCCGTGGGCGACCGATCGTGCGTAGATCTTTAATGATCGCAGGGACCAAGGTACCCACGGGATTGTTCTTTACACTTGATTAGTTGATTGGGCTTAACGCCCGCATACAACCATAAGTTAGGAGTACCATATGAATGAAAAGAGTCAATTGTCCAAGCATTTTATTGGGATCGATGTAGGCAAAATGTCATTTGACGTAGCAATATGGGGACAAGATAAAACCTATTGCTATGTGAATAACAAGAGTGGTGTTTTAAAGTTTTTTAAAACCCATTTGACTGTTTTAAAAGAATCCTTAGTGGTTCTCGAAGCAACTGGAGGATATGAGAAAAGTCTGTTGCTTTTCTTAACATCTCACGACATTTCCGTTCATCATGCCAATCCTAGAAAAGTGAAGTTTTTCATTAGATCTTTTGGAACACAAGCCAAGACAGATACGTTAGATGCCAAAGCTTTATCACAATATGCTTATGAGCGTCATGAAACACTGAGCAGGTATCATGCCAAAGACATTGTTCTAGAGACTTTGGCTAAGTTGATTAAACGTCGTCAAGAGTTGGTCATCATACGAACACAAGAAAAGAACAGGGCGTCGGGCCCAGATCGAACCTTGCTGATCAAAAGCTCAAAGCTTATTTTAAAAGCTCTAGATCGAGCGATCAAAGTAATTGATGAAGAGCTCAAAGAGCTTCGACGTCATCCCACATTCAAAAGCAAGCATGAAACATTAAAACAAATTTCAGGCATTGGCGATCAAGTGGCTTTAACACTTCTGGCAACAATGCCAGAGCTGGGAACCATCACGAATAAGCAAGCAGCATCTCTCGCTGGTGTTGCTCCACATCCAAAGCAAAGCGGACAAGCTAACGGATATCGTAGAACCTGTGGTGGTCGTCAAAACGTCAAACCCATCTTGTTCCTTGCTGCCATGACCGCTGCCAGAAGTAAGTCTGAGCTAGGAAACTTTTATAATCGATTAATCCAAAACGGCAAAAAACCCATCGTGGCCATCGTCGCCGTCATGAGAAAAATCATCGTCATCGCCAACGCTAAACTCAGAGACCTACTCAATCCTAAACTTAACTTGACAACTTAGTTGGTCCCCCGAATTAGTGTGTCCCCCGAATTACCCCGAATTAACACTCAGGTGTTAAATCTTTTGCCGTTTGAATGATTTCGTTCATGATTGATTTAATCGATTCACCCGTTTCATCAATGATGCCCACATACTGTCCAATCTCAC
>JAYRVV010000139.1:0-1988 GCA_041918415.1 Bdellovibrionota bacterium
AGTTTCAAATCAATGTGCTTGTCGACATGGAAAAAGCAATATCAAAGATGATGGTGGATTAAGTGATGAATTTTATCAAAACCATGGCATGTATTTGATCTTCACGGTGGTCAAAATTTAAGTACCGAGCTGAGGTTTCATTTTCGCCAAGCAGATCCAATCCCAGCGATGTTTTGCCAACCTGTCTTGGTCCGCTTAAAAAAACCATTTTTTTATTTAGTGCCGGCTCTATATGCTCATATAAATACCGTTTGTTTTTCATAAAATTAGAATACGTGTTTTTTTACCTCAAGTCGAAAATACTCATGAGTGTTTTTACCTCAAGTCGAAATTACGCGTGTTGCTTTCAGGTGCATTTGGCTCAATTGAAAACGCTTTTTTGAACTTTCACTAAACTGCAATGATGTAATTTTTATGAATGAGGTAATAGAGCACTTTTAAGGTTTCAAGATCACTTAAAGAGCTTTGATCCAATACACTTTGGATTTCTCGATGGTTTAGAACCATCTGTAAGACATCCAACACTTTGGGATGCAGCTTTGATAAAGGCTCATTGAGCGGAAAAGCGAGCTGAAGTTTTTCTTTATAATCAGGCATTTTGCTTTTAAACTTTTGCATTTCATCAAACTGTCTAAAACCCTCCATCAATAAAGCTTCCACATTTTGTGTCATGGGGTTTTTAATGTCGGATGTTTGAAAATTTTGTGGTAATGGTTCAAGCTCAAAATCTCCGTTGGTCCATGACAGTAAACGAATGAAAGCTTTTTCTCCTAAAATCTGACCGATCTTACACGCAAGCACTTTGCCTTCATACAAAGTGATGTAACCGGTTTGATCGGCCACAATTTTTAAAACCCCACTCTTGCTGCTCTGACCGAAGGTTTGTAACAAATCGGCTAGACTCATGGTTGTTAAATTGCCGGACAAAGGTTTTAATTTTTCAGGCTCAGATTTGAACGACTCCTTTTTTGAAACATCAGGTGACAATTGATTGGTTTTTGAAGCACTTAAATTCGAAAAACCTTTGGACTGAGGCTGACTGACCGAAGAAATGGCATCCATCAATCCCGATGGCGACTGATGCTCAATGCTTTCTTCTTCTTGAAGTGCACTTTGTGCCTCTATTTGCTTTCTTGTTTGCAAGGCTTCCTTGGTGATTGAAACCTTGATGACCGTCGTGCCCAATTGCACGCGATCGCCGTGCTCGATGAACACCTCACCCTCAACCTTTTTTTTGTTGATGTATGTGCCATTGGTGCTCTTGTTGTCCCTCAGCACAAGTCCTTGATCGTCAACCTTAATTTCACAATGTAGTCTTGAAATTTTTTTTTCACCCAAATAAATGTCACATTGCTCAGATCGTCCCAAGGTTAACGTTCTTGGGGGCGTGATCTTTAATTCAACGCCATTGTTCTCTCCCTCAACAAATTCAAGCAAAACTTCCTTGATTGATTCTGTCTGCGGTGCGTCTTTTGCCTGTGAAATCATGATCCTCCATTGTATTACTTTTTTATCTCTTCAAACAGAAGAATTGTTTGGCCAAGTTGGATGTTGTCCTTATTTCTAAGCACGCAATTGGTTATTTTTACATAATTGACGAAAGTTCCATTACTTGACGCAAGATCTCTTAAAATGAATTGGCCACCTTCTTCCTTTTCAATTAAAGCATGTTTTCGCGAAACGTCAGAATCCTTGAGCACCAGGTCGCAATTGACCCTGCCGATGGAGATGGTCTTTTGCGTAAAATCTTTTTTAAGGCCAAGATCTGGTCCTTCAAGCACAGCAAGTGAAATGCTTTGCAAATCTGTCATCGATCGCACAATACGCGAAGATGTGGGCTCATCGTTTAAGATGAATTCCTTTTCAATTAAACCAAACAAACCGTCGCCCGATGCCATCAAATAACCGTGATGTTTTTTTAAAAGCGAGTTGGCGATGACAGGGTCTAATTTTAAAACAAAAACGCAATCGCCGATTTTAACTTCTTC
>JAYRVV010000140.1:0-4180 GCA_041918415.1 Bdellovibrionota bacterium
GACAAATTGAATTAAAAGCTGCTGAGATTGAGTTTGCAAAGAAAAATTATGCAAGTGCCATAGAGCATTACGAGTCGATCATCAAAAAAGGTCCCGGCACGCATTATGAAAAAGCACTTTATAAATTGGCATGGTCCAATTATTTGATGGGCCGATACGATGTTGCGGTTGGACACTTTTTGATGTTGTTGGATAAAGGCAAAGACTCCGATTTGTTTGTGTCTTATCATGATGAAGCGGTTGAGTACGTCGCGTTTAGTTTTTATAAATCAAATCACGTTGCGACAGCCATCAGGGTGTTCAATCAGATTGGTTGGAAAGATTATGGTTTTGATGTTTTAAGAAAAATGGCTGAGCTGGCGCTTGATCGTGGTGATTTTGCTGTTGTGCACGACACATACCTGCTTGCTTCAAAACAATATGCCGTCAATCCAAAGCTTCCTTTGTTGATGGAAATGTTCATCAAGTCAAAAGAATCACAACGTGACATTGAGTTGTCATTAAAAGACAAAGAAAATGTATTGGCCTTGATCAAAGAAAAAAACGCTTGGTACGAAGCCAACAAAAACAACAATGAAGATTTGAAGCAAGCATGGGATTTGTCCAGAAGATTAAAATACAGTCTGGCGACACATTATGAAACATTGAGTGAGCGTCAAAAAGAATATTTCACAAAAGCCGTGCAATTTTATCATGATGCTTCAAGAGAAGCGAAGACGCTGGATGCTTATGAGGCCAATTATCGTCTGGGCCAATTGTATTTAAAGCATGAAAAACATGATGAGGCGATTTTGGCTTTTGATGAGGTGGCGAGAAACAATTATTATCAAGATCACTTTGCTGATTCGCTTTACAACATTGTTGCATGCAGGGAAAAAATCATTGAAAATCAAAGGGGCGATCTTCAAAGTGTTTCGCCTGTTACAAAAAATAAATTGTATCAAGATTTGGTTTCTTCCATCGATCAATTTGTAAGTTCTGTGCCAAATGATGAGAGAGCGGTACAGGCAAAATTTCGAGCGGCTGAGGTTTTAAGTCAGGCCAATGAAAAAGAGCAAGCCGCCGTTCGCTTTGATGAAATTGCGATGAAACACAATGAAACTTCATGGGCCAAGCAATCAAGGCTTTTGAGTGTGAACATGTACATCGAGGAGAAAAACTGGTCCAAGGCAGTTGAGGCTTCTGATCGTTTGCTTAAACAAGATCAAAGCTTGGATGAACAAACCAAAACCAAGATAAAAAATTTCAAAGAGGGCGCGCTGTTTAACGCAGCCGTAACGGCCAAGGACTACTTAAATTTTTGTCAGACATACCCCGAGTCATCGTTTGGTCAAAAAGCCGCATACAATGCGTTTGTTATTTCTAAAAAGGAAAAACAATATGATCTAAGCCTTCAGGCTTTGGAAATCTTGCATTCAAAGCATGCGCAACAGGTGCAGGGAAAAGATGCGCTTTTAAACATGGCCATGATTCATGATGAAAAATTGGATCTTTCAAAAGCGATGGATGCATACGTTAAAGTGATGCAGCAAAAAAACATGGATATGCCAAGCAAAGAAAAGGCGATGGCTAGGTATTTGGATTTGGTGCAAACCCATCAACCCAATCAGACATTGTTTACGCAAGCCAAAAATTTGGCTTCGTTATTAAGTCCAGCGGCAAAGACCAAATCCTACGTTACGCTGGCCAAGTGGTATGGTGTGAATCAAGCTCAGTCCTTGGAAGTTTTAAATCAAGCAATTTTATCAAAGCAAAATGATGCACTGGATTTGGGCAAGGCTTACGCTTTGTTATCGCAAAAAAGTTGGCAAGATAACAATTCAAAGCAAGCGGATCTTTTCATGAAACAAGCCATAAAATTGTCCAAGTCATTAAAGGATGAAGAAAGAGCCGATGTTTTAAATTTGCTTTCAAAGGCCAGAATGAACGAGATCGAATATATTTATTCGGATCTTTTAAATAAAAAAATCAAAGCAAGCAATCCGTCCTTATTGACGGCCTCATTTCAAAGCAAAAGCAAGGTCATGACGACGCTTGAAAAAAACGTGTTGGATACACTTGCAACGGTTACGCCTTATGATCAAGCCCATGCCCTGTTAAAACTATCCATGGCTTATGAAAATTTCACACTTGAATTAAAAAACCTTCAAATGCCCAAGGGTTTGGATGAACAATCTAAAAAGACGCTTCAAGCGGGTTTTGAGCAATTGGCTTTGCCCTTGGCGCAAAAATCACAGCAATCCAAGCAAAAGCACGATCAAATTGTAGAAGATCTAAGATTTGCCAAAGATGTAAGGACACAAGGCTATGCGGATCCGTTTTTATTGGCGTTTCCAACACCGATGGCGTTGGCTGAGCAAAATGAAAAAATCAAAGCAAACTTTCAAAATGGTCTTGAATTGATCAAAGCCCCCCATGATGTTGATCGACTCACGAAGGCTTTGGACTATTTTAATCGGGTGTTGTTTGAAAAACCCAATCAAACACAGGCTTTGTACAATGTGGCCCTGTTGCATCTTTTGATGGGGCAAAAGCAAAACCATCAAAACATCATCAAGGTGCTTCACGCTCAAAGCGACAAGCTCGATTTGTTTGAGCTTGACTTGTTGGAAAAATTCATTGACGGAGATTTTGGTTTTGTTCAATCTGCGCTTGAAAATCAGCCGACAAAACGTAGAGAAAGTTTGTTTTTATGTAATGTGTACGTTCTGTCATTGATAAACTTAAACGAACTGAGCAAAGCCATTGAAGAGGCTTTGGTTTATTTCAGAAGCCATTTGTCCAGTGACATGGCCCATGTGCTTTTGGCGCACGCTTATGAAAAAAACAAACAAAGTGCTTTGGCCAAACTGATTTTGCAAAGGGCGTTGTCTTATTCGCAAAGCAGTCAGATAAAAAACATGCTGGGCATTGTGCTTGTTGATGAAAATGAAGAATTGGGCAATCAAATGTTTTTGGAGGCGGCCAATGCAGGCCTAGCTGAAGCGAAATACAATTGGGCACTTAAAGCGAAAGCCATTGGACAAATGGATAAGGCCAAAAAAGAAATCAACCAGTTGATTGAAACTCGAGCTTTGTTGCACCCAGGTGTTAAAAAAAGCCTTGAAAGGATGAGCCATGAATAAAGTGTTTATGATGAGCATAGTCTTGGTTTCATTTGCACATGCACAAAACATTGAATCGTTTCAAAGCGCCTCAAAAAAAGTTCGCAGCGACAAGGTGATGGAGCTTAAAACACTTGAAATCAAGGCTAAAATACATGAGCCAACTTTGGTTTATATTTTGGATAATGAAAAAGTTCATGTAGACTTCGATTTTTCATTTTCTCAATTGTCCAAGCGATTGGGAGATGTTTTTTACACCAACGATTGGGATTTGAAATGAAGTCCATCTTAAAAGTACGCATAGAAAAGCAGGGTCGAACATTGTTTGACCAAATTTTTTATAAAGATGGTTTTGTCACCACAGGCATCAATGTCTCAAACTCCATATGGTTACCGTTTGCCTGGTTGGGTGATCAGACCAAATTGGCCAAAATATCGGGCAAACATGTGTGGGTCTATGTGTATCCCAATCAGTCCATTGATATTCACATGGGTCAAAAAATAATGACGGTTGCTGAGCTAAACAGCCTTGGTTTGATCAAGAAAAAAGGTCAGGCCATTGTGTTGCGTGAAGGCATGAACATCGTGTTGGATTATGGTCCGATTAAACTGAGGCTTTGGCTGGGCGAGCAAAGCGATGTTCCTCAGTTCACTCCGTCGAAAATTTTTGGTTTTTTCAAAGAGGAGCTTTCTTTTCATTCGGCCATATTTGTTCTGGTTTCGGTGTTATTGCATGCCATGGTGATGCTCGTGGCTTTGAACATTTATGAGCCGGGAAAGAAAGAAGAAGTAGAATACAAAGAGCATTTCGCAAAAATTTCGATTGCGGATCAAAAGGCATTGGTTCAAACGCTCAATCGTGCCGAGCAAGAGCAAACCCCAAAAAGCAGCAAAGCCAGTTCGCGCGTCAGCCAAAAAACAATACAAGAATATCAGGGTTTTTTGCAGGCGGTGGTGAGTCAAAGTCCTGGTAAAAAAACAACAGGCTTTGAAAAACTTTTCACCACATCAAAGCTAACACAAGATTTGGAAAAAGCCCTGGCTGATAATTCACTTGGGAATTTGTTGGCCAAACA
>JAYRVV010000141.1:0-3237 GCA_041918415.1 Bdellovibrionota bacterium
ATAAGGAGACAACGAATCTTGTGAATAAAGTTGTGTAACCCACAAAAATACACACAACATCATCTTAAAAGTAAAAATGATCATCAATGCATTCCTCTAAGCCAGATGGGAAAAATAATGGATGGCATTTTTGGAAAACTAGTATTGGATTTTATGTATTCACAGTCCTTACAAACAAGGCTGTTCTCGGGTTTAATTTCCACATAATACGTAAATGTATTTGTTTTGATTTTCTTTATGTTTTTCTCAAATTGAGCATAGGAATCAATTACATAACAAAAATCCAATGATTCATTGATGTTTTTCAATGTATGCTTAGTATTTTCATCCTGATAACAAGATTTTAAAGTAGGTTCAAAAGAAATCCAAGGATTTGAGTATAACCTCGCATATTCTAAAAGATTGGAGAGTGCTTGATCTGACGTGGAAGCCACCATGAAAGCAGCGCTTTTTCCCATCCAAGATCCAAGCCATCTAAATTTTTTAAAACCACTGGTTGATTTTTGAAAATGATGCACGAGATGGTTTGATCGAAACAAAACAAATCCATACGTTAATAGTGTTAACACTATTTCTGTTGAAATAGAATTGTGTTGAAGATTATTCATTGCCTGAGAAATACTTTTTAAGTTCAAATAATTTTTATCAATGTCGTGGCATTTGCTTTGTGACGACATTGAAAAATCGTTGTTTAGATGAAAACACTTCCTGAACTTTTGAAAACCAATGTCATCTTGCACATACGAAACAATGGCGTTTATATTGCCCTCATTGTTCATTTGCTTTTGAAGTTCATTGGGCTCTAAAAATACAAAAAAAGGCTCCCCCTCATGGCTTTTAGCATAAAGCAAATTGATTGAAAAAAACAATACACACATCAGTTTTAACACTTTGACCTACTTCAAACGATTAAATATTTATGTCTGCAACTTACATGCCACATCAAAGATCAATGTTTTTAATTGCTTACACAGCATCCGATTCACTTGTGAGACATCAAAGCATCATGAATATCATTTTTCATCTAAACCAACCTTTTTTATAAAAATAGTAAACCATGATGAAAAAAATGATGGCCATGAGGCCAAGTGCAAAGGGATAACCATAAGCCCACTCAAGTTCAGGCATGTTCCAGGGTGAAATGTTTGTATCAAAGTTCATCCCGTAAATGCCCGTGATGAAACTTAATGGAATAAAAATGGTGGCAATCATGGTTAGCACCTTCATCACTTCATTTAACCGATTGGAAATCGTTGATAAATACACTTCCAAAAGAGAGGTCGACATTTCTCTAAAGTTTTCGATCAGATCGATGAGCTGTGTGCAATGATCCGACACATCTCGAAAATAGTGCTTGTTTTGATGTCTTAAAAACACTTCACCTTCTTTGTGCAAACTCGTCATGGCATCGCGCATGGGCCACACGGCCCTTCTTAAGCGCAACAAATTGCTTTTCATGTTGTAAATTTCAAACACGTGCTCTTTGTGAGGCTCTTTTAAAATTTTAGTCTCTAAATCTTCTAATTTTTCTCCCAGATGATCAATGATGGGAAAATACGAATCCACGACACTGTCCAAAAGCTCATACAATAAATAATCGATGGGCTTGCTTCGAATTTGACCTTGATTTTCCCTTAAACGCTTTCGAATTGAACCAAAGCAGTCTCCAGGTGTTTCTTGAAAAGTTATCAACAGATTTTTGAAAAGAAAAAAACTCATCTGTTCAACTTTTAATTCATCATCGTATGTAAAAAGACGTGTTGTGATGAACAAATGGTGGTTGTAACTTTCAACCTTGGGTCTTTGGTAAGCATGCTTGACATCTTCAACCGCCAAGGGATGAAGCATAAAATGCTTGGCTAAATTTTCAATGATTTCATTGTTTTTTAAACCATCCACGTTGATCCAAAGCACTCTTTCATCCGAGACATTGAGCTCAAAGAGACTTTTTGCTGTGGCATTTTTTTCTTCTGTTAGATGTGCCTCATTGTATTGAAAAAAATCAATGCTGGTCTCATGAACGTTCAATGGAGAACGAAGCGTTTGCCCATTGGATTTTTTACGCTTACGAACAGACCATTTTAATTTTTGACTTGTGATTTGTGACATGTTTTAGTGCCTCAACTTGTTTCTTAGACTATCAAAATATTTTGCTTTTGCGCAGATTTTAATTGTTTCCTTTGGATTTCGGCTCCAGGCTAACCCAAAGGACATGGAGCAAAACTGCACGAAAAGCCAAGAAGCTTCCACCAGTCCAAAGCCCATTGACATTGAAGCCTTTTTAAAGTCGCTGTCGACATTGAAGTTTAAAGATTTAAACCTGGCCATCCAAATGAATGAAGCCTTGGCCAAAGATATTAGGGACGCCTTTGACACACAACAAGTTAAAACCAAAATGGAACAGTTTTACACGCTGCTGTTCATTTTAAGTCAGCACGCCATACAAAGCGATCAGGAGCTTGTTTTTGAACCAAAAAGTGTTCAAAAAATATTGATTGAATCCGGTGTATTTCCAGATGAAGCGATTCCATCCCAAATTCAGGACATCAGGCTGAGCAAAAAAGAAAAAAGTAAGCCTTTTTATAACATTTCATTTTCTAACCTTAAGACCCATGTGCCTTTGAACAAAGGTGAAGGTTTTGTCCTGTATCGAAACGGCATGTGTCAAAGGGCCATGGCGCTTATTTTCAATCAAAAATTTTCACTGAAATTAAAGAAAAACAGAAAAAAACACATTGAAGCATTTGATTTTAAAGGGGTTGATCTTTATGGCCATTTTGGAAACCGAGGCATGTTCAATGTTTCACTTAACTACGTCTCTCTTAAGGCGGTCGAATTTTACAAAGGCACAGCCAACGGAAAAGTTACGGCCTACGTCTCAAGTGAAGAATTCAAACACAACGACCACAATCCCCTACTTCGAATCATCACCACGTTGGTCCCAGATCGATCTGTTCAACCCATTGACTGGTGATCAAGTCGACCCTGAAGAAATCAGAGATGTGCTTGAATCTTGAGGTAGCTTAGAAAAGAGGAACAAATCATTTGCAAGATTTTGGTTATTTCTTTGTCTATACCTTGCAAAACCTAGAGGGCCTCAAAAAGTGCCAGATGCGAGGCTTTGATATCAAATCGCCCGGAGGTGGACTCATAGTCCATTGAGGGAGCTTAAGAATAATTGACCATCTTCTTCGTTCTCGCTCATTCGCCATCCTCGCGTACGCCCATAGAACGCTG
>JAYRVV010000142.1:0-2987 GCA_041918415.1 Bdellovibrionota bacterium
GTCTTAAACCATTATCCAATGTACGTTTTTTCACCACCGATGACACCCTCGCATTCTAACAAGATTTGCTTAACGCGCAATGAACAAGTGATTTTTGTTGGCACTTTGTTCAAGTTGAAATTCGTTGTTGTGATTCTTTACATCCAATTCACTGGCCATGGCTCGATCATCCAACATTCGCAAGGTCAGCATCACCGTTGGACATAGAAAGATAAAGACATCTGCGATCAACAAACCCCAGTCCTCGATGTAAGCCGTCACAGCCATGTTAAAAAGTAAAACACCGTAATAAAGCCCAACTCCCAACACGGTGGCCATTTTAAATCGTCGAAGCCCTTGATCTTTAAAACTTGGACCAAAATATCGACGTTCTAAAAATTGATAAAGCATGGTCGCACAAAAACCCACAATGAACCAACCGGCAGCGTTACTTAAGGGCACTCCAAAATAATACCCTTTGTAATCATAGTGATAGATCTGACCCAAAAACCATTTGTGACCTTGCAGGGCCACTGGATCGATCACAACGTCAATCATCATCATGTAAAGTGAAGTCAAAAACAAAACTTTAAAACTGCCTCGCAGTTTAAAATCATCCACCACATCCACAGCCCATCCCCTTCGTCGTAATGGGGCAAGTGAGAACAAGGCCATGTTGTAAGAAGCAAACAATAAAAACGAATAAGAAAGAGAATCCATGAAAGGAACATTAAAGATGAACAGCTCCTGCCCAAGTGTGTTTTGTGTGTAACTGTAAAAGCCATAAGGAAAGCCAATGCGGGTTGAAGCATACTCAGAACAAAAAGCCAAAAACCAAGTGCCAAACCAAAACACAAGGGTTCGGTATAAACCCATCCAGACCGTGGAAGAAAAGATAAACGCAGCTAAAAAAATAAAAACGTAGGGCCTAAGCCAAATGGTTTTAAAAAACAGCTCGATGGTGTTCATGCTGCTTGTTTAATCACAAAGATTTAAAACTGCCTACATTTGGCTCACTTTTTTAAAAAAATTGGGGACAGACCCCAAAATTAAAACATAACACATTGATATAATTATATATTATTAATCAAGACAGCTGGCACTTTTCTTGAATACAAATAAGTGCATGAAGTCGGTTATGGCCATCATTTGTATCTTGTTCTTCTTTTCCTGCATGGGACCTGCGGTTCGTGATTACAACAATCAAGGTCCATCGATTGGTGTTCAAAACAACAAACCCGGTATTTGTGATTACGACCCCAACAAGCCTGATTGTGATGGCGATCGTATGAACGATGACTGTGAGTTGGCCATTGGCACTGAAGTTTGCTCTCCAGACAGCGACAATGATGGCATACAAGATGCGCTTGATTGTCCGCCCAATGATCCTGAGTGTGAAAATGTAAAAGAGAAAAGCTTTTTTGCTCAGGCTGCTGACAAATTGAAGAACGAAGTTTTGGTTGGCAACAGCGCTTTAAGCTCAAAGGCCAGCCCGGGCACATCTGTCACGATCACCAAACAAGAACTGTTCTTGGCCGATGCGAATCATTTAAGTTTGATTCCAAAAGGCATTGTGGATTTGTGTCAGGGAAAAACACCCTTCTTGGCCATATCGGTTCGTGCAAGTATCGTGATTGAAAAATGCTTAAGCAACACTTCAAGTCAGTGCACCAACGAAATCGTGCCCAATGTGGCCCTTGATTTATGTGCCGGCAATATAAATGCTGATTTTAACGGCAACACTTTAAACATTACTGATTTTAAATGGACGCACGCAGAGGCCGGAAACTTAAGGAAATTTAACCCCAATGTTTTGGTTGATAAATCTGTCGTTCAAAACACTGAACTGAATTTTGAAGTTTTGGATAAAAAAATGCTTGATGAGGGTGAACTGATCACCAAGATCGAAATTGACTGGGATAACAAATGGGTTGTGCATGGTGACTTTGAGGGCACCGATCAAAACACAAGTTTTGACTCACAAACATTCAAAGTTAAAAACAAATGGAAACGCATCAATCAAAGTGAGATTGACCTTGGCTTTAACGGTCACTACGCTGCAACAAATGGTTAAAGTCTCATTTGAATTAATCGCTCAATTTAGATATACACAGCTTGCATGGTTGGTTTACATCCAAATGAAGGTCTTAAATACACGTTTTTTGCCTTAAGCTTGGAATTTGTTTTTTTAGTCTTCTGCGCCATTTTAATTGGCCTTGCCGTCACCGAAATCAAGCGCGGTAAAAACAAGTTGGGTAACATTTCCCTGATCAGTGTTGGTGGTCTTTTGGTTTTATTAAGCTTTTATGTCACTTATGTCTTGATTCAAGGTTGACGAGATTAAGCACATGCGTTAGTTTGCGCGCATGATGGCCAACAAAGAAAAGGGATTTGAAGCATCCTTAAAAGAACTGGAAGAGATTGTCAGCAAATTGGAATCGGACGATTTACCCTTGGAAGAAGCCTTGAAGCTGTTTGAGAGTGGTGTGGGTTTATCGCGCGTGTGCAATGAAAAGCTTGCCAAAGCACAGGAAAAAGTCGATGAGCTCTTAAAAGAACTCAAACTTCCCGGTAAAGAAAGCAAATGAGCTTAGATTGTTTTTTACATCAAACCAAAGCCTGGGTTGATGATGCTTTTACACATTATTTAAATCAAATTCATACATCCAAGCGTCTAAAAGACTCCATGGCGTACAGCTTGTTTGCTGGAGGTAAGCGCATTCGACCGGCCCTGTGTTTGGCTGCATGCGAGGCCATTGGTTCAAGCCCGAGGCAAGCCATGCCGGCAGCCGTAGCCTTGGAATTGATTCACACATACTCACTCATTCACGATGATTTACCTGCCATGGATGACGATTCGCTTCGAAGGGGCCGCGCCACCAACCATGTGGCCTTTGATCAGGCCACGGCCATATTGGCCGGCGATGCTTTATTGACCCTGGCCTTTGAGGTTATATGTGATGAACAAAACAATCTCAGTGAAATGCAAAAAGTTGGGCTGGTACGGA
>JAYRVV010000143.1:0-4119 GCA_041918415.1 Bdellovibrionota bacterium
CATGTCAGGCCTTTGTAAATTGCTAACCGTAACGACTCAACTATCCGATCAATTGGGTGGTACATTACCATTGGCAGCATCATGGAAATCCCAAAATATTGCAACCAGCGAGTATGCCCCAGAAGGCACAACACCCTCCAACGACGAAGAATGGCTCAAAGTCGCTGCACAAGAATGCAATTACGTTTGCAATTGATTCCATTGGACGAAGAAGCATACTTTTGCTAACCTCCATCTTATGTGGCAGTTAAACGAGAAAAATTTTCCTAAAGAAGTTGCCGAATTTTTTCCTGACATCGATAACCCTGAAGCCACAAATAAAAAAACTTTTGATCGATTGAATCAAAAGGGACATTTTAAGTTCACAAAAGAAAAAAACTTTGCATGGGTTTTAAAAGATAGTCAGTTTCCATGGATGCCTCTGGACATTGAATTTCCATGGCAGGACATGCTTATAGAGGCCAAAAAAGTCCGTGAATATTTCATTGGTCACCGTGTATCAGGAAAGTCAGGCACATATTACGATGCCAATCGAGGTTGGCTTGCGCTTCCCATCCATGGCATTTCAGAAACGCACACCGAAGGCCCAGGCGCCTATGGCTACAGTGAAAAAACGGCTCCCTACAAATGGACCAAAATTGCAGACATGTGCCCCATCACAACAAAATTTTTCAAGGAAACTTATCCTTGCAAAGAATACTACCGAGTGCGTTTTACCATATTACAACCAGGTGGTTACATTTTACCGCACACCGATGGCGAGCATAACACGCTTTGGTTTGTGAATTTGGTTTTAAGCAATCCAAGTGGATTTTACTTTAAACTCAAAGATCACGGGTACATACCCTTTGCACCCGGGCGAGCCATGATGCTGGACACTTGCGGTACGCACGCATTGGTCAATTTATCCAACGAGGAGCGTATTCACATGATCGTTCATGGTATGCCCCTACGCGAGAAAGGTTTTCAAGATCTGACTTTAAAAAGTTACAAGAAAGTGTGCGAAAATCCAGAGCTTTTCTGGAAGTTTCCAAAATAAAGGAAATAGAAAAATAAAGTTTTTGCTTAAGACGAATTGCACCAGATACAGAGCCGTCACGAACGAACCACTACAGCGTGCTTAAAGTACAGGGTGGATGGCAAGTGCGAGAACGAGGAAGATGGTCAATTATTCTTGCATCCCCATAAAACACTTCTTGAGTTTATCTTAAAAATTACGTAACAAACCCACATGTCATTTGTACATCTCAATGCGCACTCAACCTACTCGCTTTTGATGAGTGCCATGAGCATTGAAAGCATGGTTTCAAAAGCCAAAGAGCATAAACAAACACACCTGGCTTTAACCGATTTGGGTAATTTATACGGTGCGCTTGAGTTTTATCAAGAAGCTCACAAACATGGCGTTTTACCAATCATCGGAATGGATGCTTATATTATTTTAGGTAATCACAAAGATCGTAAGCACGAGCACGTTCATCACATCACTTTGCTTGCCAAAAACAACATGGGTTTAAAAAACCTGTACAAGCTGGTGACCATCTCCAATTTTGATGGATTTTACTTTAAACCCAGAATCGATTTTGATCTTTTAAATAAATTCAACGAAGGCTTAATTGCGATGAGTTCAAATGTGCTTGGAGTTCCGGGACACATGTACATCAACCAAGAAGTGCAAGGGGCCATCGATCACATTCGTCGACTTCATGAAATATTTAAGGACAGATTTTTTCTTGAAATTTCCAAAACCGAATCAAAGCACCAAGAAGAATTGAATCAATTTTTTAAAGACATCGGTCGCAAGGAGAATATATCTTTGGTTGCGAGCAACCCCTGTTTTTACCTTGAGCAAAGCGATGCTAAGGCACATGACATTTTGCTGTGTATTGGTACAGGGAAAAAGGTTTTTGAAAAAGACCGATTAAAATTTGACAGCGATCAATATTACCTAAAGTCCTCTCAAGAAATGCAAGAAGTTCTGATTGGGTATGAAGATGCTTATAAAAACACACAAAAGATTGCAAATGCCTGTGATGTTTCTTTTGATTTGAAAAATTATCACATGCCAAAATACGACTTAACCGTCGGACAATCTCCTCAAGATGAATTGAGAAAACTGGCAAAGATGGGGTTTGAAAAAAGATGGCCATTGATCACTCAACATTACAAGCTTAAAAACGAAAATCCAGATAACAAGCGCCATATGTATGAAGAACGTTTGAACAGAGAATTAAACATGATTGAGCAGACGGGCTTCCCGGGATATTTTCTGATCGTTCAAGATTTTATCAATTACGCAAAAACGAACAACATACCGGTGGGGCCAGGGCGTGGTTCTGCGGCTGGAAGTCTTGTGGCTTATGCAACAGCGATCACTGATATCGATCCGATTCCATATCAATTATTGTTTGAGCGGTTTTTAAATCCCGAGCGAATCTCCATGCCTGATATTGATGTTGATTTTTGTCAAGATGGCAGAGATCGGGTGATTGTTTATGTTGCAAACAAATACAACCAAGGTGCTAATGCCGATGAAATACGAGTGGCACAGATCGCAACGTTTGGAAAACTCCAGGCCAGGGCAGTGATTCGTGATGTGGGTCGAACCATGGGTTTAAGTTACGGTGAAGTTGATCGCATCGCTAAGCTCGTGCCCAACGTTTTAAACATATCGCTTGAAGAGGCATTTACACAGGAACCAAAATTTGATGAATTGAGAAAATCTGATCCGATGGTTGATGAACTTTTAAGCGTTGCAATTTCGCTTGAAGGCTTAACAAGACACTCATCTGTACACGCGGCAGGTGTTGTAATTTCAGATGAACAAGCACTGGTTACACACATGCCCATTGCAAAAGGACAACACGATGAAATTGTCACCCAATGGGACATGAAATGTGTTGAAAAAATTGGCTTGGTTAAATTTGATTTTTTGGGTCTTAAGACTCTTACATTATTGGCGCGTGCGGTTGAGATGATCAAACAAAGCAGCAATGTGCACATTGATTTGTTGGCCATCAATGAAAATGACAAAAAAGTTTTAGACATATTGTCGAATGGACACACACAAGGCGTGTTTCAACTTGAATCTTCCGGGATGAGAGATCTGGTCGTTAAGTTAAAGCCATCGAGCTTTGAAGATTTGATTGCCTTGGTGGCCTTGTACCGACCTGGGCCTTTGGGTTCGGGTATGGTCGATGATTTTATCAATCGAAAGCATGGGAAAACCAGCATTGTTTATGAACTTAAAGAACTCGAACCGATATTAAAAGACACTTACGGCGTCATTTTATACCAAGAACAAGTCATGCAGATTGCTTCCGCTTTGGCAAACTATTCGATGGGTGAAGCCGATTTGCTTCGCAGGGCCATGGGAAAAAAAATACCCGAGGAAATGGAAAAGCAAGAGTCCCGTTTCATGGATGGTGCACGCAAAAACAACATCAACGAAACCAAAGCAAAGCGCATCTTTGATTTGATGGCCAAGTTTGCAGGCTATGGTTTTAACAAATCCCATTCTGCGGCATACGCATTGATCTCATATCAAACAGCTTATTTGAAAGCTTATTATCCAATCGAATTCATGGCAGCTTGTCTTTCAATTGACAAATCCAACACCGACCGTGTGGTGATGCACATGTACGAGTGCAGGACACAAAATATAGAGGTGGTTTCACCCAACGTGAATAAGAGTACAGTGGACTTTCACGTTGAGGATAAAAAAATTATTTTTGGTTTGGCTGCCGTAAAGAATGTCGGTGAATTGGCCGTCCAAAACATCGTGCATGAAAGAAACCAGTCTGGACCCTTTAAAGACTTAAGAGATTTTTGTGAAAGGGTTGATGCAAGATTGGTCAACAAAAAAGTTTTGGAGGCATTGATCAAATGTGGTGCCTTTGATTTTTCTAGGTTAAAACGCGCCCAAATGCTTTCGAGCCTGGATCAGGTCATGGCTTTGGCTGCAAGTGTTCAGAAGGATAAAAACAGTGGTCAGAACAGTTTATTTGGAGCTGGGGTTCAAAAATCATTGGTGGATTTTAAATATGAGAACGTTGAAGAATGGCCTATGCATGAGCTGCTAAGGCAAGAAAAAGAATCACTGGGTTTTTATGTTTCTGG
>JAYRVV010000144.1:0-1609 GCA_041918415.1 Bdellovibrionota bacterium
GGCGTGAAAGGTTAGCCCCACAGAGCAATCCTTGCATTTTGCACATGTTCCACACCTTGGGCATAAAATAATTGGAGAAAAACCTCTGCGATTTAAAAAGAGAATGACTTGCTTGTTGCTTGCAATGGTGTTTTCAATGGCTTCGCGAAGCTGATTGGAGACGAGTCCATCTTTTCCAAATTTTGAAACTTCATTTTTTAAATCAACGATGGTGACTTTTGGTAATGATAGGTTATTGGTTCGATTGGGAAGTGAAAGGCATTCGATGTTTTTTATTTGTGTTTGATAAAATGTTTCGATTGAAGGCGTGGCTGAACCATAGAGCAACACGCAGTTGTGGTGTTTGGCTCTTATTTTGGCCAAGGTGCGTGCGTGGTATAAAATGCCATCGTCTTGTTTATAAGAGGGGTCATGTTCTTCATCCATGAGGATGAGGCCAATGTTTTCCAACGGTGCAAAGATTGCGCTTCTCGCTCCAATCACACATTTGGCTTGGCCTTTGCGTATGCGCATCCACTCAGTCAGTCTTGACGAGTCACTTAATCCCGAATGCAAAACCGCAATGGGTTGATTTAATCTGGCCTTGAATCGTCCAACAAATTGCGGGGTCAACGAAATTTCAGGAACCAAGGCCAAAACGCTTTGCCCTTTGTCCAGTGCATGCTTGGCCAAATGTAAATAAACTTCAGTTTTTCCACTGCCCGTAGCTCCGTGCAGTAGGACTTCTTTGTGTACGCTTTGATCCATGAGAGTTTTAATTTTATCAACGGCGTCAGCTTGATCTTTGTTAAGGGTAACTTTTGGTGCATGAACAAAATGATCATCAAGCGCACTCAGAGCCGATTTTGGTTTTTTTGTTTTTTCAATTAAACCTTTTTTTTCGAGCAAAGTGATGATCGTCGATGCATTCGGGTACTGTTTCAATAGGCTGGATCGTTCACATTCTCTGGTGTTTTCAATCAATGTGTATATTTTTTTCTGCGATGGTCCCTTAAGACCTTCGATGGAAGCATTTTGGGTAAGTTTATAATAGATCAGCATCTGTTCTTTAGATCTTTGTTGTGAGACCAAGGTTTGTGTTTTGATCAAGCCCTTTTTTTCCAATTGTTTGATGTCATGAAGTGCCGATGTATTTTTTTTAAGGTAATGCACGAGATCAGTGGTTTTTTTTCTCTCGAATTCATCAAGCATCAATTTGAGATTTGGATGTAATAGGTTCGCATTTTCGTTGCTGACAAATTGGATCACCCTTCTGGATTGCCTGATGATGCCGCCGGGCAGGGCCATGTGAAACACTTCACCCAATGGGTATAAATAATGTTTTGATACAAAAGAGCAAAGCGAGATCAACTCTTCATTGAGAATGGCCATGTCATCCAATAAGGCGTTGATGGGTTTGATGTTTTTGGTTTTGTTAAAATCAGCATCGTAATCAACCACATATCCAGTCATCATTTTGGGTCCAAACGGCACCAAAACCCTATGGCCTTTTTGTATGGATTGAAAAGGGTTTGAGTAAGTGTAGGTTTGATCGATGGGTAGAGGTAAGGCAACTTTCACAAACGTAAGAGTGTCATTGGCTTTGAACAGGTCCATGGCCATTTATTGA
>JAYRVV010000145.1:0-2527 GCA_041918415.1 Bdellovibrionota bacterium
CACTGATTGAGTGACAAAAATAAGTTGGATCAGACAAAAACTCAACATGATGATGGAAACATTTGGTAAGGGTGAACGCCTTTTGAATTTTATTTGAATCATGCTCAAACCCTTAAAAAGAACAAACAACATTACTATGAAGCGCAAATAAAATGTTTTATTCACCACCCAATACATATAAAAACTACCTAAAACAAGCGACAGCATCAACAAGATGGGTGTCTGCTCAAAACGAATGGTAAAAAGCCCCATCAAAATGATGGAAAACCCAATCACAGAAAAAACCAAATTTACTTTCTCATTTATGATGACATAAGGAATTGAAAAAAAGAGAAAAAGCGAAGCCATCACCACAAGAATGATTTGTGTGCTTTGATTCAAAGTCAATCGATTCATGTGTGACGCACCAAAGATAAGCTGTTTAAAAAATTCTTGGCCATCACTGAAGCATCATATTGCAAGATAGATTCAACCATATTTTTAAAACCATTTGCGCCAATGGTCTCAATGAACATACACAATTGATCATGAAAATTCTTTGTGTTACCAGATTGAAAAACCAGTCCATTCATGCTGGGCTGAACAACATCTGGGTGACATCCCACTTTGTCGGACAGTAAAACGGGTAAATGGTTGGCTAACGCTTCAATCGCCACCACACCCCAAGGTTCATCTCTTGATGGCAAAATAAAGCCATCTGAGCTGTTGTAGTACTTAGCCAAATCATTGGGTTGAACAAATCCTGCAAATGTGATTCGCTCTTTGAGAGAATATGGTATCTGGCTCATCAACTTTGATTTAAGTGATCCCTCACCAACAAGCGTAAGATTGACATTGTACTGCAATTGAAAAACTTCTATACAAACCTTAATCAAATCTTCCACACCTTTCCAAGGCTCCAAATGTCCAACAAATAAAAGCCTTATGGGCTCACTGATTTCACGATTGTGTCTTAAAGTGTTGCTGTATTTTTTAATGGATACTGTGTTTGAAAAAATAACCACTGGATTTTGATCATCAAAACTTTGAACATATTTTTTAGATAATTTTCCCATCACCAAATGAGCCAACGCCTTAGAGTAATAAAATTTTAAAAATGGCATTTTTATATACTTCAAAATACTGGAGCGTTTTTTCAAAGCATGACTTTCTGTTACCGTAAAATAGGGAACTTTATTAAAAAAGCAAAACAATAAAGCTTGCCAAAAAGCTGGCTGCGCATAGCCTGAAATAACCACAACGGCAGGATTAAGACGCTTTAAAATGGGAACGATGGATTCGTTAATAAAAAAGTTTTTAGTTTTACAACCAAACAACTGCAAACCTTTGAGAAATATTTGATTGTAAGAAGCGCTTTTTAATTGATCGTTCAAAGCCCAAGACCTATTTTTTTGCTTGTCATTTAAGTACACAACCGTCAGCGTAAAGTCTTTGGATTGATCCGTCATGCTTTCAAAGACTTCATGTCTGTAAGGGGTTGGGATTTCTGTTAAATAAACGATGTGCATGTGATATTAAAAAGTGGTGCCATTAAAACACAAGAACAAGCAAACGCATATACTTTTTGTTTCTCCTTTTAATGAGCCTCTTAGCGGGGCAGATGAAAGCATGATCCTTCTCATTGAAAAGCTACTTGAATCGAAACTATACCAAATCACTGTTGCAGTGCCTTATGACTCACACTATATAATCCGCTATCAAAACATTGGCGCCAAAGTCCTAGCACTTCGAATGAGTCGACTGCGTCGCACCTATAACCCATTTTATTGGCTTACTTTTTTGATTCTATTTATCAAAGATATTTTTGCTTTTAGAAGATTGATCAAAACACATGGGGTAGAAATTGTTCATGTCAACATGCATTCTTCGCTTTCGCCCATTTTGGCGGGATACTCATGTGGGAAAAAGATTGTGCTTCACTACAGGGCTAAAACAAATGATGATCCAAAATGGTTCTTTGATTTATATTTACCATTTCTTTATCGTTGTTGCGATGCAATAATAACCATCAGTCAGAAAACAGCCAATCACTTTTTGTATCGTGATTTAAAGAAAAATATTCATGTGGTTTATAATCCACTGCATCCATCATTTTTTGAAGACCCATCTAAACTTTCAAACCCATACATTCAAAACACCGATTTCTTAAATAAAAAAATTATTCTTTATGTTGGTCGCATTGATCCCCAAAAGTGTATTGAGACTTTAATTGGGGCATGTCAAATTCTATTTCAAGAGCGCAGTGATTTTGCGTTGTGTATATTGGGAAGTGCTTCTAAAACGGATAAAACGTATGAAGAAAAACTTCGATCCATTACATGCTCGTTTCCCGTTGAGTGGGTTAGTGCCAAACAAGATGTTCGGCCCTACCTTTATCATGCAAACACCATGGTTTTGCCCAGCATCAACGAGGGTTTTGGGAGGGTGCTCATTGAGGCCATGGCTTTAAAAACGCCTGTTGTGGGAGCCAACAGCGGCGCCAGCGCTGAAATTTTACCAAACAACAATTTCGGTCAACTTTTTGAAG
>JAYRVV010000146.1:0-3655 GCA_041918415.1 Bdellovibrionota bacterium
ATGATTTATAAAACAAAAGTGGCCACGGTGGTGGCCACGTTTGTTTCTTTTAGGTTTTTTTTTTAAAAACCTGGTAAAAAATTTTAAGGTGATCACGTTGTTATTAAACGAAAGGCCGTGGAAAAGTCAAGCAAACTGTCTTTTCCTTCTTTATGATCATCAACAATTTTTTGCCCATTAAGGTCGATCGAACTTTCAAGATCAACCTCAACGCGGATTCTTTCTAAGAAACCAAAATCACAAAATGATGCGCCCCATACATTACCTTTAGAATAGGGAGCTCTTTGTAACTTTACTAGATCACGGTCTCTGATTTTAACAACCATTTGGTGCATGGTTTCGTCAGTCGTCATGATTAATGTTTTGCAACCACAATTTTTCAGCCAATCAACATCAATAACTTTGGGCTGACTGGCTTTGATGATGTTTGATGTGGTTCCACCTAAGCCAGTATCAATAATGACATGCGTTTGAGCTCTAAGAGGTAAGCGATTTGTGCTGTCCTTTATACCTTGAGACATTAAAAGCATGTATCTGGCTTGTTGTCTGTAAAGTTTGTTAGATGAACCAGGTACACTAACATCAGAAGACAGAGGTTTTACTTGTAAGACATTGGGTGAAATCAGTGAAAATTCCATTTGGCTTGTTAGGTCAAGATCACCGTTTTCACCTGAAGTTTCATAGAAATTCAAGTTACCAATTAAAGAGTTAGGATCAACAGCCTGATTAAAGGTCACTTGAATGGGAGATGATGTTGAAACTGATATAGCACCGTTGTCTGGTGAAGAACTTAAGACCCTTAGCTCTTGTGTGACGTTGGGGTTGATTGGGCCCACAACCGTATCACTTGATCCGCATGATCCGATCAAAACAAGGCAAGGTAAAAAATGCATCAAAGATATTTTTTTCATACTTAACTCCAATGGTTTGTTAACTCAACATAAAGCAAGCTTTATGCCAAAGGTCATACTTTATAATTCATTAATATCATTGCATAATTTATATAACCAGTCGCATCATTACATAAAGCTGAGCCAAAATCAAGCCCGAATTTGAACCATGCATGTCGCAGTGCTGATGCTCAAAATTTGGCTCATCATCGTTACGTTCTGTTGCTTTTGAATCTTTAGTATGCCATCAGTTTGCATACCAGCGCGCATCCTTAAAGATCAAGAAGGTCATCACAAAAGTGTTCATTGTTTAAGCGTGTATGGTTACGGGTCGATGTTAAGTGTAAACAGATGTTTTAAACCAGTCAGATCATGGACTTGGTCAGCTCTTTGTATCCGCTGCTTTTGTTTTGGTTTGAAACGGATTTTGTTAATAAGACCAACACATAAAAAGGACAATAAAAAGACCAAAACAAATTCCCTTAAATCATAGTCCTTTTTGATCTGGGTGTTTCCCACGCGCTTAAGTGCAATCTGTCTTGGGTCGAGCAACAAGTCACTTTCTGTTTGATTCAGAAGGCTTTCATATTGCACAAGATGCAATGCCTCTTGATCCATTTTCAATTGGAGTGAATGAACGGTTTCTTTTGTGTTTTGCCATTCGTGTAGTTGCGTGGATAAGGTATCGTGCTCTTGCTGTTTGCTTAAAATCATTTCATCCATTTGTTTAAGCTCTTGCTCAAGTAGAGCAGCCTTTTCCTTGTATTTTTTTACCATCACAGCATCTTTTTCCAAGTCAAGCGCTTGGCTGATCAAACTTAATTGCTGCTCCTTATTTTGTTTTTTTTGTATGTCCTCTTCGATTATACTTTCAAGTTGGTTGAGTTGGTGAATTTCCTTATCATGTTTGGTTTGAAGTTTTTTAAAGTGTTCCATTAAAAGATCCAATTCAAGTTGGTTTTCTTCGCGAGCGTTTTTGATGCTTTCAATTCGATCGGAAATTTCATGGTTTGAAATGTAGCCCATGGGTGGGCTTAAATTTTTATTGAACAGGCTAAATGCCTTCTGCGCTTGAAAAAAATTGTTGAGGCTTAAAGAACATTGAAATGTATTGTCCTTGAACAAGTCTTCACATTGTATTTGAGATTGTTCCAATTCATTGATGAGTGCCTCTTGGACCATGTCTTGGTCAAATTCCGCTTGGTTTTGCATGACTTGGTATTGCTGGGTGATGATGTGTTTTTTGGGTAGCATGTAATACATAAACCCGAACGCCAACAGAAACATTGAAAAAATAAGTGTGAAAGTCAGCGCTTTCTTTTTAGAAATGGCCATAAAGTGTAAAAAAGCAATACTACAATTGACAATAATGGGAACAAAAAAGGGTATCGAACATAAAATGTTTTAAACTGGTTGATGGGTACATCCGCATGGAATGTGGCGTCTTTAAAAAAAGTGGTTCTCTGGTGAATTTGACCCAAATGATCAAACCAGGCCGAGATGCCTGTGTTGGCCACACGAATCAGTGATTTTCTGGTTTCGATGCTTCTTAACCTGGAAAATTTTAAGTGTTGATAAGGTCCGGAGTTATTGTCAAACCATGCATCGTTGGTTGTGTTAACCAAAAACATCGCGCCCTGACGTGCTAGTTGCACAGGTAACTTAGGAAACAAGCTTTCATAACAAATCAAATTGCCATAGAATATTTGGCCAATTTGAAACACCGTGCTTTCTTCTGAGGCCTTAAAATTACCCGCAACGACAGGAACGATTTTTTCCATGGGCAGTATGTCTGAAAAAGGCACGTATTCGCCAAATGGAACCAAATGTATTTTCCTGTATTGTCCAAGCATCAATCCAAATGGGTCAAACAAAAACGCACTGTTGTAATAATTGAGCTGAGTTTTTTGACTCACTTGTCTTTCAAAGCTTGGGGCGCCAAATTGCAAGTGTGTTTTGCCCTGTAAAAAATCTAGCGCCATGGGCAGTGAGCTTGCTTCTTTTGACATCAAAACGGGAATCGAAGCCTCAGGCCAAATCAGTAAGTCGGTGTGGTCGCTTAAGCTCAGGACGTTTTTGCTAAGTTGAACGTATTTGTTCATGATGTCTTGTTTTAAATGCTTGGTCCATTTAAGATCTTGGGCAATGTTGCCTTGAACCGCTGCCACACGTACGCTTTGATTGTTGCTGGCTTGCAATTGTACAAAGTGCTTGAACCTAAAAAACCCAGAAATGTGCAAAGCCAGAATAAGGCCAAACACCCAATGTTTTGCTTGAAAGGGTTTTTTAATCATGGCCAAGGACCAGTTTATTTTTGACGCTTCAAAATTAAAAAGAATGACCACGAAGGTTAAGCCAAAGCTTCCCAGCCAATCCAGGTTTTGCAACAAGTAAAGATTGTCATACAGACCATGTGCGGGCAGTGTCCAAGGAAAGCCCCCGAGTGGGATATACACCATAATCCAATAGGCCAAAGTGAGGATGATGGCTTGAACGATAGAATGTTGAACGTTGAGTTTTCGAATACAATAAAATCCAAGGGCTGGAAAAAAGGAAAGACAGAGCACCAACAATGTCAAAATACCAAAAGAAGGCCAAAACCCCATGTTGCCGTATTTTTTCATGGCCACGATGACCCAAAATAAAATGCCATAATGTGAAAAGACGCCGGTAAAAAATGAAATCACAAAGGCATCAAAGGGTTTTTGATCCTGGATGGTTTTTATTAAAAAAACCAAAAAAAACCAAACGGTCAAGGCGCTGAC
>JAYRVV010000147.1:0-4436 GCA_041918415.1 Bdellovibrionota bacterium
ATGTTGGAATCATTTTAGATGCCGTATCAAAGGAGTGAAAACCATGAACATTGAAAAAATAAAATCCCTGATTTCAAAAATTCCCCTGGATTCAAAGTGGATCTTACCCGTGTCGGCCTTGTTGTTAACCCTAACCATCAACACACAGATCAGGTCCTACAAAAAAGAGATTGGCTTAAACATGCAAAGTGTTGAAGTCGTGGTGGCCAAGACAAACTTGCAACAGACCAGTAAGTTGGAGGCCAATCATCTGGAAACGGACACAGTGGCGTTAAAACATCTTCCAAATGGAGCAATCCAAGCAAGTGATTTGGAAAAAATCATAGGTCAGCAATTAAACCAAACCATACATCCACAGGAAATCATCACCTGGTCCATGCTCACATCAAGTGTTTTTAACACCTCGAACAAAATACCCAATGGTTATCGATCAATCGCCATTGAAGTCGAATCCACCAGCAGTGTGGGTTACACCATCCAAGCCTCTGATCGAGTGGATTTGATCGCGACATTAAACATGAAGAACCAAACCCAAACATTAACATTACTTGAAAACATCACTGTGCTTGCGGTTGGGGACGAAATCAACAATGAACAAGGCCAAGCATACAACACCATCACTTTATTGGTTAAACCCAAGCAAGCCAATTTGATCACGCACGCCCTCTCACACGGTAAAATATCTATTGCTTTGCGTAATCCTGATGACATCAGCGTATCAGACGGTCCTCATGTGATTCGAGACAAAGACTTAAAAAAGCCTTCATCTCGTCACAACGCTTCAAGATCAAAAAGAAAAATTGAAATCATCAAAGGCTTAAAATCATTTAGCAATTGAAATATTCTCAATAGTTATTATGATGTTCGCATGTCATTTTCATTTGAGTGTGGTGTTTGTTCTGCGAATTATGTGTTGGATGAAGACCAAATCACTCAAACCGGCGTTAAAATCACCTGTCCCAAATGTTTTAATTTTTTTATCCTCAAGAAAGGTTTTACAGCCAGAGAAAAGCCCATTGTTGAAAAAATAGCTCTTCAAGATGGGCATTTTGAAATCAATCACCCTCCTTTAAAAGAAGGCGAGCCCAACACGGATGACTATTTTAATTTTGAGCTTTCCAAAAATATCCCCGAAAATAAAATTGACGTTCATGACTTGATTGCACAGGAACTGGCCAAAAAGAGTAATCCCAAATTCAAATCAGAAATCTCAGAGCCAACCATGCAAATGGAAAGTTTAGAAAAACAATTGCTTCTTGAAAAACAAAGCGGCGACATAACACAAAAGCAACTTGGCATTGAAACAAGCAAAATCAAAGAACCTAAAAAGTTCAGCCTCGATCCATCCTTGGTGATGGATTTTCCAGCTGACGAAACCAAGCAAACCGGCACGTTTGAATCCATGTTGATTTGGCTTGGATTTTTGATCATCACTTTGGCTTCATTGTTCTTTCTTGCTTATTTCAAGGTCATCAATGTTCCTTACCTTGATCAATTCATCGTCAGAGAACAAATGACCCCCACGCCAACGGCCATCCCCACAGAGGCACCAAAGTATGGTTTTCCCGTGATCGAGTAGCGTAAAACAAAAGGGGACTTAAGAATAATTGACCATCTTCTTCGTTCTCGCTTCACTCGCCATCCTCGCGTACAGAACAAGTACGCTGTGGTGGCTCGTTCCCTGCGGCCTCGAATCTGGTTCAATTCTTCTTAAGCCCAAAAACTGTATTTTTCTTTGATTACATTGAGGACGATTTGGCACAAGGCAACGAATCAGATGGTACTTTTTCAGGCCCGATTAAAAAGATTTTTTAAGTGGGATATTGACCACTGAAACAGGCTTCGCAAAATCCATCTTGATATTGAACCGCACGCCTTAAACCTTCGATGCTTAGAAAACCCAGATAATCCACTTCGATGTAGCGTCGAATTTCTTCGACGCTCATTTTCGAAGCAATCAATTGCTCATAGGAAGGCGTGTCGATGCCGTAAAAACACGGATGTTTAAACGGTGGAGAGCTGATTAAAAGCGAAACACTTTTGGCTCCGACATCTTTTAGCATTTTGATGATTTTTTTACTGGTTGTACCTCGAACAATGGAATCATCCACCACAATGATGTCTTTTCCCTTTATGACCGATGATACGGGGTTTAATTTTAACCTTACACCAAAACCTCGAATGGATTGCGACGGCTCGATGAACGTACGACCAACGTAATGGTTTCTTATAAAACCCATTTGGTAAGTGATGTTGCTTTCACTGGCATAGCCTAAGGCGGCCAAAGTTCCCGATGAGGGCACCGGCATCACCAAGTCTGCTTTAAGTTTGTGCTCCTTGGCCAGCTCTTTTCCAAGATTCAACCTTGAGTGATAAACACTCTTGCCAAAAACATTGGAATCCGGTCTTGAAAAGTAAACATGTTCAAACACACACGAGGTTCGTTTCACTTCATTTTTAATAAAATAACTTTTACTTTTTCCATGTTGATCAAAAATAATCAGTTCACCTGGATCCAATTCTCGAATCAGTTTGGCTCTTATCAAATCAAAGGTTGTGGTTTCTGAACTTAAAATCATGGCCCCATCGTCCATTTGACCCAGACACAAAGGCCTAAATCCCCAAGGATCTCTCACTGCAATCAATTCATTTTTGGTTAGTAAAAGCAATGAAAACGCACCCTTGAGTTTTGGCAAGGCCGACAAAAGACCATCTTTGATATTGGATTTTCTTTCTTTCGCGATCAAATGCAATATGCACTCCGTGTCCATCGTGGATTGAAAAATTGCTCCTTCATCCATGAGCGTATTTTTTAGCTCAATAAAATTTGTTAGATTTCCATTGTGTGCGATTGACAGATCACCACTTTGCAAGGTGCCCACAAAGGGTTGAACATTTCGTTGATTATTTTCACCCGTGGTTGAATACCTGACATGTCCAATGGACATGTGGCCTTTTAAATATTCAAAACTTTCTTCATTGAAAACGTCCCCCACCAATCCCTTACGTCTCATTCGATAAAGTTTTTGTCCATCGCTTGAAACAATACCTGCAGCTTCTTGGCCGCGATGTTGAAGCGCGTACAAACCCAAATAAACCAAATTTGAAGCTTCCTTGGAACCCGTAACGCCAACAATGCCGCACATTTTACAATTCCTCCAAAAATTGCTGGTTTATCTTCACACATTCACTGAGCAAAAACGGATGTTGATTGATGTTCAATGTGGGTGATGCCATGGTTTCGCCCAATTCAAGCATCTCAATATTGTAAAGCTTACATTGCTGTATAATATTTGATGCTGATTCCTCTTTGTATGAAATCAACATTCGCGCGCCATGCTCTCCGAACAAAAAGTTGGCATCGTCATCGCAGCGTATGCTGGCTCCAAGCCATTTGAATTTTTCCATGGTGCAGGCTTTAAACAAAGCCATGAACAAACCACCCCGTCCTATGTTTTTTACACTTTGAACAAGATCATTCTTGATGCACTCAAGCAGCAATTGGCCCAAACGCAATTCTAAATCAACATCAACCGGATATACGCCAAGTTGGTCGTTGTTAAGCACATGCATGGCATATTCGCAATCGTACATGCGCGACTCCCGAACATTACCCAACAAGGCTATTTTTAAATTCGCTTCCTTAAATTCATTGGACAAGCACGGGCCATCGCCAAGTCCAACCATGCCAATGGTGGGCGTGGGATCAATGGGGGTTTGATCGGTTTGATTGTAAAAACTCACATTGCCACCGGTGATTGGGGTGTTTAAGTAAATGGCCACTTCTCCCAGCGCTTTGACACAGTCTTTGAACTGACCCATGATTTTGGGTACCTGAGGGCTTGCAAAATTAAGACAATTGGTGATGGCTTGAGGCTTTAATCCGCAGGCAATGATGTTTCGATACGCATTCAAGACAACGTGTTTCATGCCAAGGCTTGGGTTTTTTCTACACCATCTGGCGTGACTTTGAACTGTCATCGCCACAAGCTTTTGGCTTTCTTTTAGACGAATAACACCACAATCAAAACCCGGGGGTAAAATGGTGTTTGAGCCAACCGAGTGATCGTACTGTGAGTGAATGGGGGTTTTGTTGGAGAGGTTTTTGCTTTTTAACAGAGCCAATCCATCTTGCTTGATGTTGGTTTTTACACCTTGAATGAAACCCGTTTGAATTTCAGGTTGGCAAACTTCTCTTTGTAGCATTTCACAGCCATTGACCACAGCATCCACAGGTAAATCCAAAACTTTTTGACCTTTGTGCAAAGCCACCACCCTGTTTTCACTTGTCACCTTCCCGATGACCTTGCAAGGCACTTCCCATTTTTTTGCAATCGCCATGATCGCGTCCAGATTGTCGTGACTGGCCACCAAAAGCATGCGCTCTTGAGATTCAGACAAAAAGATTTCAAAGGCTCCCAGCGTTTCATCACGAA
>JAYRVV010000148.1:0-2252 GCA_041918415.1 Bdellovibrionota bacterium
AGCTCAGCAGTGTCCAGGGGTTTGATTGTTAAGCGTATCATCCAAAGCCCACAAAAAATAACTCAAGAAAAACATCGCCGTATCAAACTCCTGGGCACTTCCAAATTGCGTGCTTGAACTACGTCATAACTTTTATAAACAACTTCAGACTTCAATCTTCAAAAATTAATTTCTCATACTCTCTTCCGTCGACAAACCCCTTAAGCAAGTCTTGCCTGAAAAAATACCATCTGCTTCGTTAGCTTCAACCAAATCATCCACTTTGATTACTGATTTAAAGTCATAGGGTTAGTAAAAAAAAGATTTTGTATATCTTGCTGCATGATTTTCAGTTTGGCATAACACAACCGAAACACTGTGCTGATTTGATTGTTTTTTATTTTGCTTTCAATTTTACGTGAAGCCAAGCGCACATCCTGGCTCATACTTGAAACAAAATATGGCATGCGATTTAACAAAGCCTTTTGACAGGAATAAAAACTTAATTTTCTATTCATGGCCTTGCTTAAATGTGCGTCTTTAAAAACCAAGCAACTTTGTGCTCTGTTGGCCAAAGTCAGATGCTTGCTTAAAAGTTCGTTCGAGCCCTGATGGCTTTGATACACGTCCATTAAACTGGCTTGTGTCCTTACGAAATGGCGCCTGTATCTATCCATCACATGAACCCAGGCAATCACCTCTTGCTTGATGGATGTTTCCAAATCATCAACGCCATCAATCATAAATATAAACTGATGCCCCAATCTTCTCTCAAAGCGCTTGATGTCTTCATTTGAATGCATGCCTTGAATCAAAGCCTCATGCATGTATTTAAGTGATGTAAATGTGGCCACGTTGACAATCGTGGGTAAGCCATGTTTTAACAATTTTCCGGCCAGGCCTCCCGCATATGTAGACAATAAAACAAACACAGTGTCGATGGATAAAGCGCGATAATCCACACCCCAAACCTGATAAGCACGTAATTCATTTTTTGTCGGCATCATCATTTGTAATGATTGCCTTCTTGGATCTGATCCATGATTCACATGAATGTGCCTTGATGTTGGCAAAGCATATTGAATACGATCATCCAAGCCTTTGAGGTATTGTGGTACTGTTTTAAATACTTGTTTTTGCCCTTGCATGGCCGAGGCATAAAGTCCATTGAACAAAGCCAACAATCCTATTTGTCTAAGCTTTTGATTGATGCCATGACTTATCAACTTTGCACTTTGTTCCCTTAAAGATCCAGTCAAGACCGCATGCCCCACAAACTGTGTACCAAAATAGGTCATTAAAAAGGCCTTCAGCTGGCTTAATTGCTCAACACTAAACATTGAGCTTAATACAAATTGGCTTGAGCTTAAAAAATCTTCTTGGCTTGTGTGCATGCGCTCAATCGTTAATTTGATGTAATACACAAAAAGAAACTCTGCTTGCATAAGTAAATTTTGACTTAAACCAAAATCTTTAATTTGAAAGCCAAAGATTGGGCTTGTCTGTAACATCCGCGTTAGAGAAGCACTTGGTGCAAAAGGATTGTGTGATGCTTGATGATTATTTTGAGGCGGTTTTAAAAGTTCATTGAGTTTAATTTGTTGGGTATTCGGTTCCTTCAAAAGCTGATTGACTTGATTTTGTCGATTAACTATTTTGATTTCTTCAATGGTCAAAGGCTTAAGTTTAAGTGGCTTTGAGTCATTGACAAACAAACCGTAGCCATTTTCCCTTGGAAGCTTAACACGAGCAATCTCATGATCCTTAGGTAAATCAACTGGTTTTACAGGCCCATGCTTGTTTTTAAATAAGTTATTAAAATATTTTATTAATTGCTCTGTCGTATTTAAATTTTGCTGAGGTACAAAGTGATGTTTTTGACCTATTTTGATATACATATTAACTTCATGTTCTGTGAAAGGATCTTGAAGTATTAATTCAAACACATTGCCATAATCTTTAAATGTCTCTAATGCTTGTTCTTTGCTTAACAAAATTGTTTTTAATTTATACAAGTAATTATAATTATCTCCATTTTCTTTGATCTGTTTTTCTTTAAAATCTTTGTTAGTATGATTGTACAACAACACATACATTCTTAACATTTGATACATTGGTTCTTTTTTTATTCTTTCTAATCGATCTTTAATATCTAGATCATGGATATTGAGTCGCCACGGAGATTTATTTTCACTCTTAATTTTATCAAGTTCGCGTTCAACGAATTTAAAAAACAATGCCCAATCAAAGGAATTTTCAACGTCTCCTACTTG
>JAYRVV010000149.1:0-5680 GCA_041918415.1 Bdellovibrionota bacterium
AACATTGTTGGGGGCCATCAACAGCGCTTTGTGGGCTAAGCATCAAAACATGAAATTGCCCATTTTGTTTGTGTGTGAAGACAACGGTATTGGCATTTCAGTCAAGACCCCAAAACATTGGATCGAGTCTCAGTACCAAAAGCGTGAAGGGTTAAGCTATTTTCAAGCTAATGGTTTGTGTTTAGAACAAGCTTTTGAACAAACGGAAAAGGCCGTTCGACATTGCATTGAGCAGAGGGTTCCAACTTTCTTACATTTTAAAACAGTTCGTTTGTTTGGGCATGCCGGCAGTGATGTCGAATCTAAATACCTCAGTGATGACGAAATTCTTTTTAATGAACGATTGGATCCCCTGTTTCACAGTGCACAATTAATGATGGATTGTGGTTTTGCAAGTTCTCAAGAATTGCTCACAATGATCGAGCGTGTTTCGCGAAAAATTGATGGTTTGCTCACACAAGTTATTCATGCGCCAAAACTTTCAAGCGCTGATGAGGTTTCTAAATCGTTGATGTGTGTACCAAGCCCATACATCGCAGTGTCACACATTGACGAGTCTGCCACGCAACAAAGAAAAAATGTTTTTAACAACGCACTTCCGGAAAATGAGACGAAAAAAAGACACATGGCTATGTTGATCAATTGGGCCTTAAAAGATGTCTTGGCCACCGATCAAAGGGCTTTATTGTTTGGTGAGGATGTGGCTAAAAAGGGTGGGGTTTATCATGTGACCGAAGGCTTGCATGAAGCGTTTGGTCCATCGAGAGTGTTTAACACACTGTTGGATGAACAAACCATTTTGGGTTTGGCCATTGGAGCCAGTTTGCTTGGTTTTTTGCCAATCCCAGAAATTCAATACCTTGCCTATTATCACAACGCCCAAGATCAAATTCGGTCTGAAGCAGCAACACAAATGTTTTTTTCCGATGGAAAATTTAGAAATCCAATGTTGATCAGAATCGCCTCGTTCGCGTATCAAAAGGGTTTTGGCGGACATTTTCACAATGACAATTCTTTGGGTGCTTTATTGGATGTTCCGGGTGTGTACATTGTCTCGCCTGCTCGTGGGGATGATGCGGTGTTGTTGTTGCGCACGGCTTTTGATTTGATCAAGCGCTACGGTGCCATCGTTTTTTTCTTGGAACCCATAGCTTTGTACATGACAAAAGATCTTTACGAAGATTTGGATGGCTTGTGGACAAATGCGTATCCAAAACCAAATCATTGCGCCCACTTTTTAAAGGGACGATTGTATGAGCAAAACAATGCCGACACGCTCATCTTGACCTACGCCAATGGTGTTTACCTCTCACTCAAAGCCGCTCGAGAATTGAAAAAAAAGCACAACTTGAACGTCAGTGTGTATGACCTTCAATGGCTAAAACCTCTGCCGAAAGAAGCAATTTTGGAATTGGCAAAGTCGTACTCAAACATTTTGATCGTGGATGAGTGTCGCGATAGTGCTGCAAGCCTCTCACAAGCCATCGTGACCCTATTGCATGAAGGTGAAATCAAATCTAAAATCAAACGTTTGTGCGCCAAGGATGTTTTTATTCCCCTGGGTCCAGCCATGAATTTGGTGTTGCCCAGCCAAGGCGACATCGAAATGGCGATTTTGGATTTTAAGTGAAATTTCAATATCTTAAATGAATTATTTGACTTTTGCGTTGAGTCTGATTATTAAGAAAAGCCTTTGTGAAAATCAAAGGCTTTTAATTGTATAACCAATTAAAATAATTAATAAATTTGTTTCAAAGCAAATATAATTTTAAACAAAAAGGTAGTGATTTTTGATGACCTCTGTGAAAATTAGAGATGGTGAGTCTTTTGAAAATGCACTTCGGCGTTTCAAGAAGATGTGTGAACGTGCAGGCATATTAACCGAGCTTCGAAAACGTGAGCATTATTTAAAGCCCAGCGTTAAGAAAAAAAGAAAATCGATGATGGCCAGAAAAAGAGTCCAAAAGAAGTCTTTTGGAAAAGAAAGATTCTAACCCGTTGACTGTGTGTGAGCTTGATTCCCAGCGAGCTAATCGATGAAATCAGGCAAAGGGTCAACCTGGTCGATCTTGTTTCAGAACATGTTCGACTCAAAAAAGTTGGCAGAAATCATGTTGGCTTGTGTCCATTTCACCAAGAAAAAACACCTTCATTTTCAGTCAGTGAAGAAAAGCAATTGTACCACTGCTTTGGTTGTGGCCAAGGGGGAAGTGCGTTGACTTTTGTGATGAACACGCAACATTTATCTTTTAAAGATGCCCTTGATGTTTTGGCCCAAAGGGCAGGTGTAGATTTAAGTCGTTTCCTAAGTCAGACCGCTTTTTTTGAAAAAGAAAAAAAAATCAAAGAGGCGATCCATAAAATTCTAAAATACGCTCAAGAAAAGTACACACAAGCACTCATGCATCCCAGCATGGGCGAGAGGGCTCGTTTGTATCTTAAAAATAGAAAAATTGATTTGGATTTGGCCAAACAAATGAAATTGGGTTTTGCCCCACCATCATGGGATCAGTTGTCGCTTGTGTTGCAAAAAGACGGGTTTAGCCTTGACGATGCACATGAAGCAGGTTTGGTCCAAATGAAAAAAAACAAGCAACCCTACGATGTTTTTCGCAACAGATTGATGTTTCCCATTTTTGACCAAAGCGATCGCGTGATTGCTTTTGGAGCCAGAACCCTAGAGAACGAAGAACCAAAATACTTAAATTCAAAAGAAACGCCCGTTTTCATTAAGCGTAAAACGCTTTATGGTTTTTCACAGGCATCGGCACACATCAAGAGTAAGGATTTTTCTCTGGTGGTCGAGGGATACATGGATCAAATCATGTTATGCCAGAACGGTTTTTTCAACACCGTGGCCACACTGGGTACAGCACTGAGTGTTGACCATGCCATGTTGCTTAAAAGGGTCAGTTCAAACGTGTGTTTGGTGTTTGATGGAGACCAGGCCGGTCAAAAAGCCATGATTCGTTCCTTGGAGCCCTTGCTGATGGTGGGCTTGAATGTGAAACTTGTGATTTTGCCTGAGTCGTTGGATCCGGATGAGTTTTTACAAAAATATGGATCCATTCAATTCCAAAAACTGGTGGATCAATCACCAAGTGCATTGGAATTTTATATTCAGGAACATTATTTAAAACAAAGCAGTTTGGCGAAAAAATCACAGGCCATTGAAACCATGAGAACCTGGGTGGCCAATGCCAGAGGCGTGGCCATTTCGGAGGCGTTGTTAAGCGAAATATTGCGTGTTTCAGGCATGAGTCGAAACGCATTTGAAGAAAAAAATGAACCATTGAAAAACGTTCATCCACTAAGAACCAAGACCGTTTTAAAGCCATTGCTTTACAAGGTTGACCATCTGGAACAGTGGGTGTTGGTCAGAATCGCAGCTCAAGTTCCACAAGCCAGGAGCCAGCTGGATGAATGTTTTGAAAGCGGTTACATCGATGTGATTGAAAGGGAACAATGGACAAATTGGAAAAGTCATGTTTTAGAAGGTGGTGTGAATCGCGTGGAGCTTTCATCGCTGTTTCATCAATGGGAAAATGAAGATAACCGTTCAACATTGTTGAAGGCGATGATGTTGGATTATGACGATTTGACCACGACATGGAAAAAAGTTTGGGATGACTGTCTAAAAAAAATTCAGAAAAATAAAATTAAGGAACTGTCGCAGGCATTGGCGATTGCTGAAGACAAAGGCGATGATCGAGAGGTTATGGCCCTCTCACACAAGATGCTTGAGCTAAAGAACAATTTACAAAAAATAAAAACGATTTAAAGAAAGGGAAAACGATCATGCAAAAACGAAACAACATGAATGAAGAAGACAGAGATGAAGAAGGCGGTTCTGGTGGTGGCTCTGTAAAAAACTTAATTGAATCGGGTAAAGAAAAGGGCTTCTTGACGTTTGATGAGGTCAACGAGGTTTTACCCAAAGACATCATTGGGTCAGAGCAAATTGACGACATCATGATCATGTTTGGTGAAATGGATATCGCCATCGTTGACAATGAGCAAGAGGGTAAGGGAGTAAGGTCAAGGCAAGAAGAAGAGGAAGAAGCTGAAGGCGAGGATGGCAATGCGGAAGCTTCGGAAGAGAGCACTGAAGAAGTCGCGGATACAGGAGCCAGATCCAATGATCCTGTGAGAATGTATCTAAAACGAATGGGCTCAGTGGCCTTGCTCACCCGTGAAGGCGAAGTTGAAATCGCTAAGAGAATTGAGGAGGGTGAAGATCAGGTTTTGGAAATTCTAATCAAATCATCCATTGGGGTTAAAGAAGTCATCACTGTAGGGGACAAGCTCAAAAAAGGTACCATACGTGTAAAAGACTTGGTTCGTGGGATCGAAGAGGACGATGAAAATTTCGATGAAGACGGGCTGACAAAATCGGTGTTAAAGCTGATCGATAAAATCAAAAGGTATTACAGCGAAACCGATAAAATGTCTGGCGATAAGAAGGGTTTGCAATCCAAGCTTAAGAAGCGCCAGATGGATGAAAAGATGGATAAGAATTTCAAACGCATGTTTGAAACGCTTAAAGAAATTAACCTCAATAGAAAATGGATCAACAGAATCGTTTCAAAATTAAAATCCATGATTTTGAAAATTGAACGCGCACAAACTGTTTTTGATCAAGCCCAAGATCAAACCAAAAAGTCGCTTAAAGATCTCAAAGTGATGTTTCGCGATTCCAAAAAGGGTAAATTGGAATCTAAGCGTGTTCAAAAACAACTCAAAGGTGTGACGCTTGAAGAGTTGGTTGAGATTGAAAAACGTGTCAGGGAAGCTGAAAAAAGAATCGAAAAGCTTGAAGAAGAAGCGGGAATGAGTTCTTCTCAGTTACAAGATACTTATAGGCGTTTAAAGCATGGTGAAGCTTTGGCTGACGTTGCCAAAGCCGAATTGATTGAAGCCAACTTGCGCTTGGTTGTATCCATTGCCAAAAAATACACCAACCGAGGTCTTCAATTTTTGGATTTGATTCAGGAAGGCAACATTGGTTTGATGAAAGCCGTGGATAAGTTTGAATACCGAAGAGGTTATAAATTTTCAACTTACGCGACTTGGTGGATCAGGCAAGCCATCACCAGAGCCATCGCAGATCAAGCTCGAACCATCCGAATTCCTGTGCACATGATAGAAACCATCAACAAACTGGTGCGCACTTCGAGGTATTTGGTGCAAGAATTGGGTCGTGAGCCCAACCCAGAAGAAATCGCACAGCGTATGGAAATGCCTGTCGATAAGGTCAGAAAGGTTCTTAAAATCGCAAAGGAACCCATTTCACTCGAAACACCCATTGGTGAAGAGGAAGATTCTCATTTGGGTGATTTCATTGAAGATAAAAACGCAATCAACCCACAAGAAGCAGTTGTGGGAATGAGTTTATCTGAGCAAACGCGAAAGGTGCTGGCCACTTTGACCCCGCGTGAGGAAAAAGTTCTTCGCATGCGTTTTGGTATCGGGGAAAAATCAGATCATACGCTTGAAGAAGTTGGGCAGGATTTTGATGTCACACGCGAGCGCATTAGACAAATTGAAGCCAAAGCGCTAAGAAAGCTTAGACATCCAAGCAGAGCAAAAAAACTGAAGGCTTTTATTGATCATTAGGGCCCTTAGCTCAGTGGTTAGAGCATCCGGCTCATAACCGGCGGGTCCCCGGTTCAAGTCCGGG
>JAYRVV010000150.1:0-3604 GCA_041918415.1 Bdellovibrionota bacterium
AATAATACAATTAATACAATTGCTTAATAGTTTATTATTAAAATAATACTTAAAGTTATTTTAAAATTCAACGTATGGTATGGCCCATACATTAAAATAATTCATTCAAGCGTCATCTTTTAATATTCAAATGTAAAAACTTATGGTAATTGCACTTACGCCATGAAGATTAAGAGAATAGTTTTAAGTGGGTTTAAGTCTTTTTTGGATAAAACGACATTTTCTTTCGAAGTGCCTGTGACCAGCATTGTGGGGCCAAATGGTTGCGGCAAAAGTAACATCGTAGATGCGTTAAAGTGGGTGACGGGTGAGCTGAGTTTCAAAGAACTTCGTGGCCGGAACATGGAAGACCTGATTTTTTCAGGTAGCGAACTTAGACCTCCAACCAGCATGATGGAAGTTTCGATGGACCTTGAAAACGCAGATGGTCGAGCGCCTGCTCAATTCAAGGATTTTGAGGTGATCAACATTTTAAGGCGCATGTTTCGTGACGGAAGCAGCGAATTTTACATCAATAAGACGGCCTGTCGGTTAAGGGACATCACCGATTTGTTTTTGGACACGGGCATTGGAGAATCGTCTTATTCCATCATCGAGCAAGGAAAAGTTGGTGCGATCGTCTCCAGCCGACCGGAAGACAGACGTTTGATGATCGAAGAAGCTGCGGGCATCACAAAATTTAAATCCAGAAAAAAAGCGGCACTTAGGAAAATGGAATCAACCGAGCAAAATCTGCTGCGTGTTGGTGATTTGTTAAAAGAAATTTCAAGACAAATTTCCACTTTGGAAAGACAAGCCAAAAAAGCACAAAAATTTAAAGAAATTAAAGATCATGCACAGACCTTGGATCTGTCACTGATGCATCATGATTACAGCTTAAATTGTGATCGAATCAATCGTTTGAACGATGAGATTGTACAGTTTGAGGGAAAAGGGCAGGATGCACATAACGTCATCGTGTCCAGAGAAGCTGATTTGGAGACCATCAAAACCAAGCAAATTGAAATTGAGAAAAAGTTTGAACTCAGTCAAGCTGCGGTGTTTGAACTTAAAGAAAAAATTTCATTGGCACAAAGTCAAATTGAATCATTGGAGCAGCAGATCGATCGATTAAACATTTTGTCAAAAGATGAAACGATACAGGCCAATCAATTGCGTGATCAGGCCTCTTTAATGAAGCAAAAGGTGACTTCGATTGATGAAAGTTTGGACTCATTGAAGGAGCAAAAAACAAGCATCGACGATGCATGCTTGCAGCAAGAGGCAAAATACAATGCGGTTTTTGATGAATTTTCTCAACATGAAAAAAAGCTGGATGAAGAACAAAAACGTTTGGTCTCTGTTGTTTCACAATTGTCAGATTTAACGGGACGAAAAGAATCTGCAACGAACAATTTAAAAAATGTTGAGCAAAGACGAAACCAATTGGAAGAAAAAATCAATCAAGTACAATTTGAAATTCAAACATTGATTGAGCACCATAAAGAAAAAGAAGCTGAGCTTGAACAAGTAAAACAATTAAAATTTGGATTTGAAAAAGACCAACGAGAGAATCAGGAAAAACTTCAAGAACTTAAGTATTTGAGAGAAAAATATGAATTGGATCTGTCCAAAAACATGCAGGTTTTGGAAGGTTTAAAATCAAAGCATCAGACGCTGCTTCAGTTTACCAGCACATATCAGGGTTACCATGAGGGTGTTCGAAACATCATGTCAGATAAGACCATGAACTTAAACATTGAAGGCTTGCTTGGAGAGATGATCACCGTGAAAAAGGGTTTTGAAAAAGCTGCACAAGCTGCTTTGGAAGACTGGATAGAATGCATGGTGGTTGATGAGCCCAACCAGGCCATCAAGGCGATCGACTTTTTAAGTCATGGTAAAGGCAAAGGGGCTTTTTTATCCAAACGTATGATGAAATCGCCCAACGCAAGGCAAGTCAATGTTCCTGAAGGTAAAACCCGCTTGACCGCTGTGGTTGAATTTAAAACCAATTCAAATGAATTTTTTAAGGAATTGCTCAGTGATGTGGTGATTGTTGAAGAGCTTCATGAAGCGATTGAACTTTGGAATCAAGGTTATCGTTTAACCTTTGTCACAATCAAAGGTGAGCGATTGTCAAGGTTGGGTGTGATATCTGGCGGACGTTGGGAAGGGGAGCAAGGTGTTTTGGAAATCAAAACACAAATCAGTGAATTGGAAGAAAAAATTTCATCGCTCAAGCAAGTGGTTTCAAATTTAGAAGCAACCGTTTTGGTCACAAGACAAGACATGGTCAACAGTGAAAATTTAATCAAAGGTTTGCAAGAAAGTTTAAAAATGCAGCAGACCAAAACCAGCGAAAGGGAAGCGCAATACCACAGGCTCGAAGAATCGCTTAGACATGTGAAAGAAAAACTCAATGGTTTGGTCTCTGAATCGAAACAAGTTCAAGAACAAATCGTTTCAATCACCTCGGATGTGCAGGAAAAAATTTCAAAAATTGAAGAAGCTGGAGTGATGAAGTCGACTTTGGACGAACAAGTCAGTTTGTTGTCAAAGAAAAAGTCTGACGTTAAAGCCTTGTTGGAAGCAAAAAACAACGAATTGACCGAAATCAAAATGAAAAAAGTATCCATGGCTGAACGATTTGAATCATACACGCGTGAAAAAAATCAATTGGTGTCGCAGATTCAAATGATGTTAAACAACGCAAGTCAGCTTGATGAGAAATCAAAAAACCACATCAGTGAAAGTGAAACTTTGAAATCAAAGGTTGGACTTGGTCAAAATCTAAAAAAAGAATTAACTGAATCGTATTTGGAAAAGGAAAAAATCAATCAAGATGTTCGCAGTCAGTTTGATCAATGCATGATTGTCATCAAAGAAAAAGAAGATGAGTTGAAGAATTTTAGGACCAACCAAAACAACTTGGTTGAAGCATTAAACATTGTGAAGTTGAAATTTCAAGAAGAAGAGCATCAAAAATCAAGGTTGATTGAGCAAACACAAGAGCGCTATCAGATGGACTTGACGCAGGTCGATTCTTCAAGCGGCGTGGTTGCGATCAGTGCTGAAAATGAATATGATTTAAGAACCCAAGTCAACGAGTTAAAAGAGCAAATGAGAAAAATGGGTGATGTCCATGTTGGTGCCATAGAAGAGCTTACAGAATTAACTCAAAGGCATGAATTTTTACAAACGCAACATCAGGATCTTCAAAAATCATTGTCTGATCTTAATCAAGCCATTAAAACCATTGATGCAACAACCAAAGAAAAATTTGAAGAAACATTTAAAGAAGTTAACCAGCGCTTTCAAGCTCTGTTTCCAAAACTGTTTCAAGGTGGAAAAGCAACATTGTCATTAAGTGATCCTGAAAATTTATTGGATACGGGCGTTGAAATCATGGCTCAACCACCGGGCAAACGCTTGCAAAACATGAATTTGTTGTCAGGTGGTGAAAAGGCCTTGACGGCCATTTCTTTATTGTTTGCGATCTTTCAATATAAAGCGCCGCCGTTTTGCGTGCTTGACGAAGTGGATGCACCTTTGGATGACATGAACGTTATTCGTTTTTCCAATTTGGTGAAGGAAATGTCAAATCAAACTCAATTTATTATTG
>JAYRVV010000151.1:0-3186 GCA_041918415.1 Bdellovibrionota bacterium
AATTGTTGCAATCTGGTTGATAGTCCGTCGCCCCTGGTGGCCATGATGGCTTGTGATTTTCCACCCATCTTTTCGATTGACCTAATGGCCCTTGTTGAAAGGGTCAGTGTTACACTTCGGGACAATTCTTGAATAAAATACTTTTTCTTTTTTAAATTTGGCAACTGCCTTCTTCTGGTTTTGTTGTTGGCATGACTGACTTTGTTGCCGCTTAAGGGTCTGATGCCCATCATTTCACATACTCTGGCCATGATCGTTTCTCCTTATGAAAATTTTTTGCCTTTGGATTTGCTCAATTTTTTATCTTCAATAAATTCAACATGTTTTTTAGCTACAGGATCAAATTTTTTTATTTTAAGCTTTTCGCTTTGTTGCTTTTTATTGCGTGTGGTTGTGTAAAAAAAACCAGTCCCCGCCGTTGAAATCAAATACACTATGTCTCTCATAATAAATTCCTAATCATATTAGTAAGTTAAGATCAAATACCCTTAAAGGCCATGTTTTAAACCATAGCTTTAATAAAAGATCAAGAACTTGTTTTCATGGGTCATTAATTTCTTAAAAGAAAATAAAAATTCTTGCAATTTGATTTAAGCTTCTATAGGTTATGCGCCTAATTATGGCAAAAACAAGTCAAGTCGCAAGAAACCAAAAAAGAATAGATATGAGCGCACGTTTGCGCACAAAACGTGAAACATTGAGAAAACAATCTGTGGACATGAAACTTCCTGTTGAAGAGCGCGTGCTGGCAAGACAAAAATTGGCTGCATTGCCAAGAAACTCTGCTTACACCCGTGTGAGAAGACGCTGTTTGCTATCTGGCCGATCCAGGGGTAATTTAAAAAAATTCATGCTTTCACGCTTGATGTTCAGGGATTTAGCTTCCAAAGGTGAGATTTCGGGCGTTCGTAAAGCCAGCTGGTGATTAAAATTTAAATCATCACCGATTCCCTAATTTTTTTATAATTTCTTACAGAAAATACAACGACGAATGAATCGTTTGGCTACTTTTTCAAAAAGTGATGAAGTAGAATGTAACTGATGGCTTCCAAATCGTACACTGCCCCACGGTAGGTCATTGCCCCAGAAAACATCAATCGACTTAGAAAATCTTTCATGATTTTTTCCTGCTCGATGTTTTCAAGTTCGCTTAGCCCCAACGCCAAGGAGGCATACAAGGAACTGTGATTAATTTTTTCATTTGGAATGATGTTAAAAATCAAGTTGGCACTGTGTGAGATGTTGGCCAACGTTGTTGCCATACCAAACAATTTAAATGCCGAGCTATTGTACACCAATCTAACATTTAAAGCTGTTGAAGCACTGAAAAAAAATGAAGCTGCAAACAATGTGTAATTGAGCACATCATGCCCAACATTTTTTATTTTTTGCTTTATAAAATAGTGATTTAATTTTTGATACAATGTCGAAGTGACCGACAATATCGAAGGATTAAGTAAAATTTCATGCGCCCAAGCTTTTGGCCAATAAAGCAAGGTCATCTCGATGGGAATTGATTCTATGGTTTTGCACATGCTTAAGCTTGCTTCATAAAAAGATCGATTGATAACATCATATGCAAGATTAACTGCGCTTTCCCAGGTTAATACATTTTGCGAACCAAACGCTTTTAAAAATGTTGGATGCGTGTTGCTTAATGGCATGGTGTTAAAAAACACGTGATGAAAAACAAGAGAGTTGTTTTTATTTTCTTTTAATATAGATTTCGGTTTTAACGATCCATAGTTCCCAAGCATGGGATAAAATCGCATGACAAAATGATTGTTAAACAATTCATGATAGGCCTTTTTGTACAACACATAATGTTTTTCAAATTCAAATTCACCTTTAGAAAGACGAATCTTATCCAACGCATTTTCGACTTTGAGCATTTGATTCTTAAGAACCAAAAGCAAATCATGCCATGAGGTTTGCTTTTTTGATTCTTTGTTTCTTAGACGTTTTAAAAACTCTCCAAAGCGCTCAACGTTGCATCGCCCGGTCGCACAACATTGATGAAGAGAAACTTTATTTTGAATAAATGGAATGTTTGAATATTGCGAATTGAATTCATAAATGGTGTTCAAAACATCTTCCCACACCCTATCTTTAATTTTTCGAAATGCTTGTTCTGGCTCGATTTGATTGAATCCTTCTTCCTTAAGCGATACCAACAACACTTCTTTAGAATATTTTTTTGCCTCTATGATCGAATCTTTCACATCTATGATCTGATTTAAAATAAAATCTTTGATGAAATATTGATCGCTTTGTCCCATCAATTCATTTTCTATTTGTTGTAATCTTTTAATTTTGATCGATCGATCAAAAAGCTCAAACCACTGATCGTGATCCAATTGTGAGTTCAATAGAGCAAACGCCTGGTTTAACCACGTGGTTTGATGTACTTCTTTCATGCGTTCAATGGGCACATTGTTTGAAGCAAGAACAAAGTGATCAAAATCATCGGCTAAGGCTTGCCCCAAAATTAAAATGATGAACACAATTGAATGAACCAAACTTCGCAATGAAATTTTTCCCCCACCCCGTTTAAAATGGCTTTTATCACAGTGCAATAGAACAAACAACATGGCCTTAGGCTTTTCCTTTACCTTTAAACCCAAAAATGGCGAAATTAAAGCAGTGGTTTAAAATGTATCTATTTGATATTATTACATATATTATTTGGTACAATCCTTGCTTTAAGTTTTTTGAAATGATTTCTATAAATGATATTCGAACTATGATACAAGGAGTCAAATATGTATAAGAGAATTTTTACGGTTGCTATGCTTCTCTTTTTACTCCAATCCTGTGGATCACCGGACGATGCCCAACTTCAAGACGAATCGCAAAACATCAATGAAATCAAAGATTTTGACCTCATGGAAGAAATGGATGAAAGCCAACTGGATATGTATTCACTGATGAATCCAAACAAGGAATACAAACTGCCCATCGTTTTTACCCAAACTCGTGAAGAGCTTTTAGATGAAAATGGTCAAATAGACGCCACCAAGGCCATTGCTCGCTTGCTTTTTACTTGTGACACAAAACCCAAAGAACCCATGATTAAATTTAAGTGGGCTTTTCCTTACGAAACAGAAAACATGATGATTGCTTCCATCATGAAAATCAAAACAACCACACCCATCGCTTCGGATTTAATAACCAAATACATGGATC
>JAYRVV010000152.1:0-4953 GCA_041918415.1 Bdellovibrionota bacterium
AATCCATCTGATTTAAATCGTCTGGACGATCCATTTTTGACATTAGAGAACCTCAAAGGCTTGGTGGTCATAGACGAAGTCCAGAGAAAACCAGATTTATTTAATCTGCTTAGGGTGCTTGCAGACCGCAAAACCAGGCAACGCTTCTTGGTTCTTGGGAGCGCATCACGCGATTTATTGAGACAAAGCGCTGAGACACTTGCAGGGCGTATCTCATATTTATATCTTGGCGGGTTCACTCTAGACGAGCTTCCCAATAACAAATGCGATTCATTATGGTTAAGGGGTGGATTTCCTCGCTCTTTTCTGGCTCGGTCACAAAACGAAAGTTATCAGTGGCGAGCAGATTACGTGACCACGTACCTAGAGCAAGATCTGCCCAATTTGGGCATTCGCATTTCACCGACGTCGATGCGGCGTTTTTGGACGATGCTTGCACATCATCATGGCCGGGTTTTAAATTATTCTGAACTTGGACAATCTTTTGGACTTTCAGATGTGGCCATTCGCAACTATATCGAAACTTTAGCTGGAACGTTTATGATTCGTGTTCTCTCACCCTGGCATGAAAATTTGGGCAAGAGGTTGATTCGTAGACCTAAGATATATTTTCGAGATTCTGGTTTACTGCATACCTTGCTGTCCATACAAACCCATGAAAATTTACTTTCACACCCAATCCTTGGATTTTCATGGGAGGGTTTTGTGTTGGAAAATCTTGTGACGATGTTCAATCTTCGAAATGAAGAGATCTATTTTTACGGCGCTCATGGGGGTGGTGAATTAGATCTTTTTTTTATGCATCGGGGCGCACGATGGGGATTTGAAATCAAGTACTCGTCCACTCCCAAAAAAACATCATCCATGGAACAAATGATTTTAGATCTTTCCCTCAAAAAACTTTATGTTATTTATCCAGGCCATAAGAGATACCCCTTGTCCAAAATGATTGAGGTCGTTCCTCTTTCCTTAATAACATCATTAAAAAAAGAGTTGAAGATAGTCTAACTTCGTTGGTTCTTTGAATTCATAGATCACCTAAGCATGCATCTGTGTGGATGGTGGGATACACGGCACAGCGATGTTCGTGCTTTAGATTTTTAACCTTTCCAAAATGGTCTTGCATGAGCGCTTAAAAAGGCGTATGGCCTTTTCATGGTGCAAGAAAAACGTGCGGCCAAAAGGGTTCCCGTTTCAATGAAAGTTCAAACGGAACACAAAGACCTTCTTGGTTTTGGGTACGCCATCGATTTATCCCTCAAAGGCATTTTGATTGATGCTAACGCTTTAAGTCAAAAAATTCCATCGGTTGGTATCGACTTAGAATTAAAATTCATGCTGCCCGGAACCCAACACTTGATCACAACAATGGCAAAAATCAGCCGTATTGAAAATGAAAAAGAACCCAAAATTGCAGCTGTTTTTCTTAATTTAGACGATCAAAGTCTCTATGAAATAGAGAAATTCATTCAATGACCGCCCTAAAGAAAAGGGCAAAGCACAAAACCAGATAGGATGTGGCGTCTGATGAAAATGCAAATCACAGCACCATGTTATGTTTAAACTTTAAAAAATCAATTTTAAAATATTTGTTTTTAAAGTAGTCTCCATCACCATGACCGACAACATCATCTACAGCATCAATTTTGAATTCACACAAAACCCAACGATTTCCGTTATGGATCGAGGGTTTTTATACGGCGATAGCATATATGAGGTCGTTAGATCCTACGACACGCCACATCCGTTTTTATTGCACCATCATTACCAACGGCTTGTTTCTTCAGCTAAGTTTTTAGACTTTGAATTGCCCTTTGACCACAAGCGATTGCAATCACATGTCAGAGACTGTTTTGAAAAAATCAACAAGCCCAATCTGTATTGCAGAATGATTGTCACCCATGGAATTGATGAGCACTTTGATTTGTCATTGCCCAAGGTGACTAAACCTGTCACGGTGATCATCGCAAGACCAGCCAAAGCGATACCCGAACAGATGTACACACAAGGCATGCATGTTTCTTTGGTCAGTGTTCTTCGTAATTCAGTTAGAGCGTTAAATCCACGAATCAAGTCCGGCAATTATTTAAACAACATTCTTGCACTTAAAGAAGCCCATGGCAAAGGTGCCCAAGATGCATTGATGCTCAACGAACATGGAAATTTAACAGAAGCCACGACTTCAAATGTTTTCATTGTTAAAAACAAGACGATTTATACCCCATGCTTGGACTGTGGCATTTTAGAAGGGGTGACGCGAGGTTTTCTCATCGATGTTCTTGAAAAAGAAAAAATGCCACTCAAAATCACAAAAATCAGCAAAGAAGAACTGTTCAATGCAGATGAAGTGTTTTTAAGCAGCACATTGAAAGAGATCATGCCCATCACAAAAATTGATGAGCATAAAGTTAACGATGGGCAAGTGGGTTTGATCACAAAAGATCTCATGAAACGGTTCGAACAACACCGCAAACGGTGGCTTGAAACTAGCTGCTAAAAGACCAGTCAAAGTTTGAAAATTGTAGTCGGTTTTCACTTTTTGGAAGGAGCATCTTTTTTTCCTGACTTAAATTGTTCTTTAAAAACGTATGCAGGCCACCTGTTTTTTCAAAGTTTGCTTTAAACCAATCTAAAAATGTCGGAATCATCAAGTCTTTTTTGTTAACCAAAACATGAGATTGTAAATATTTTTTCATATGCTCTTTGGTGATCTTTGAGTTCATTTCTGTAGAATAAGGCTTGCCTCTTAGAGATGGTCCACCCATCACGCCCCACCAAAGGGTGAACAACACATTTCCATCTTGTGTGTTTGGAAAGATCATGGTCGTTTCAATATCATTTAAAGAGATTTGCTTACCAAAAACATGACAAAATGGTTTTGACCTGTATCCATCAATTTGCATGGCTGAATTAAGATGTTGATGTTTTAAAACGATTGAGAAAACACAAATGTTTCTCGCATCAATCCAGTTTGACACTTGCTCATGACTTTGTTTTGATAAAGCCTCAGCGGGCATGATCTTGGATAAAAGTACCTCAAACATTTTAACATCCACATTTTTAAAATTAACTTTATCTTGTTGAACCGCTTTTGATAGAATGTCCTGGTAAGTGCCTATCCAATCTTGGTTGGCAAAAGATTTAGTCATACACACAACGATGAAAAGAATCATGATTTGTTTCATGACCTCATTGTAGGACGAATTGTAAAAAAATGAAGTTTTATTCATGAAAACGATTTATTTATTGGTTAAAGACGAAGCTTTGACTAAGTCACGCGTAGAGTTGACTAGGTTTCCATTCACCATAGGCAGACACACGGATAATTCACTCATGTTGGCGCAGCCCAACGTGTCAAGAACGCACGCAAAGATTGATTTGATTGAAGGCGTTTATTGGCTGTCTGACATGGGTAGCAAAAATGGTGTGTTACTTAATCAAAACAAAATCACCCAAGAAAAACTAAAATCCAAAGATGTGTTTTGCATTGGTTCATTTACGTTTGAAGTACACATGGACGAAGTTAACGCCAATGAGTTTGAAGAAGAACGCACAAGTCAAACAAATATCGATCCAGGAAAGAAAATCAGATCGATTCTATCTCGCATGCAAGGCAAACGTTTAACCGTACCCGATGCATGTGAACAATTTGTGACAACATTGTTTGAGTATTTGAATTTAAAAAAAATACAAATCAGTGTGTTTAAACCACAAAAGTATCATTTGGCCATGGATCAAGAAAGCGGCAAAGATGCCCAAGCGATCGATTTAAGATCTAAACTTAAAAACATGCAAGAGATTGAAAAAGGATATCATCAAAACGACAATGACCATGTATGGGCATACAATGATGGTTCTTTAGAGTTTTATGTGTTCATCAATTTATTAAACCCTGATTCGCAAACTCTCGATCTGTGTCATTGGTCATTTATATTGCTTGTTAATGTGCTGGCCCAACAAAGCTTGCATTTAGAGAAAGTAAAAACGCAAGAGAAACTTGAGCGCATTAAAAGTTTGCTTCCTGAGGATGTTTGGAAAGTGGAAATCGGTGTGGATACGTTGGAAGCAAGCGCACATGAAGTTAAAGAAATCAAGGGCACATACATGTTTTGCGACATCAAGGGTTTCACAACATTATCTGAGAAACTCAAACCTCAAGAGGTTGTTGAACTTTTAAACGGATTTTTTCAAAAGGCGGTCATGGCCATACAGGATCATTTTGGTGATGTTAATAAATTCATTGGAGATGCCATCATGGCCGTGTTCATCAAAAGCTCCACTGAAAAAGACAATGCCTTAAACGCCGTTAAGGCAGGACATGCCATTTTGAAAGAGCTCAGTGAGTTTTGGCCATCGGTTTCATCAGAAAAGCGTTTTAGCGTCCGGATTGGTATTAACTCTGGCCGATCGGTTATTGGTAAAGTTGGCGCTTACGAAAGAATGGAATACACAGTGATCGGCGATGAAGTTAATCTTGCATCTCGCATTCAAGGTTTGTGCGAACCCAATCAAGTGACCATCGGATCTTACACGGCTGAATTGGTCATGAACCATTTTGAATTAAAAAAGATTTCAAAAGTTACAGTCAAAGGCAAATCCAAGCCCGTTGACATTTATCAAGTGAAAATCAAATAAACTTTTCCAGACTCGATAACAATTCCATACACGAAGAAGGTCTGTTGTCTTTTTCTTTTTCAATGCAACCCATCACAATGGTTTCAAGCTCAGCACTAACCTCAGGTGCGCGTTTTGAAATCAATTCAGGTGTGGTGTGAAGGTGCGCATACATGATGTCTCCTTCTGTAAAGGGTGGGCGTGAACAAATGCATTCATAAATTAAAATGCCCAAAGAATAAATGTCGGTTCTGTAGTCGATGTCTTTGCCCAGTATTTGCTCGGGAGACATATATAAAGGCGTTCCACGAAGCATGGTTTGGTCAATCGACATCGATT
>JAYRVV010000153.1:0-6262 GCA_041918415.1 Bdellovibrionota bacterium
CTTGGGCAAATGCAAAGAAAGTTTGGCACCCACCACTTCAATGTTTTTGATTTCAAAGCGAACCAATTTTTGCAGTGTTTTTGACCATAGGCTTCGATCAAATGACCTGACCTTTTTCTTGGAGGTTTGCATCAGAGCAACGTGTATGTTCGGTTCAATCAATTCAATTCGATCCACAACAATCTTGCCCAAAAACAAAGGGCTTAAACCTGGTTTGATTAAGATTGATTTAAGCTCAACACTCGAAACAGGCCCTGACTTTGGTTTTAATTCCACTTTTTTAAATTCAAGCATGATGGGCAACAACGAAACGTTCACACGACTCACATCAATGTTTGCATCCATCAAACGTGCCACGTTTTTTGTGATGAATTTTTCAATCAAACGGTTGGCCAAGGGTTTAAACGTCAAGATTAGTAAAAGCCCCACCAGCGTTAAACCAATGAGAAAAAATAAAACCGTTTTTTGTAAAGCTCGCTTTGCCAAATTAAATCCTAAACACTTAATTCTATGGTAATTTTACTCTAAAATACACTTATTCGCTTTGAAGAAAACGTGTATTTTGCAACGCGATAATACATCTTGCTCTCCCATCAATAACTTAACTAATTCTAAAAATTTGTGTATCAAGCGATGCAATGAAACCACTCGAGCTCAAGCCATACACGATTGATACCAAAAACGATGAGGAAATGAGCGATTGGATTGAGTCGTTTCAAGCCGTCCTGAGCATTCACGGAAAAGACCGCGCCAAAGAGATCCTAAAACACCTGGCCGACCACGCCAGCAAATACGGTATTGAAACTTCGCTGGTCACGCCTTACATCAACACCATCAACCATTTAAATGAACTGCCTTACCCAGGCAATCTGGAAATTGAAGAAAAAATAACACAGTGGATCCGCTGGAATGCACTGTGTATGGTTTTAAGGGCCAATCGCTTTGATTCAAGTCTGGGAGGTCATCTGGCCACATACGCTTCCAGTGCCATTTTGTACGAAGTTGGTTTTGAGCATTTTTTTAAGGGCCAAAACCATCCTGAAGGCAGAGATTTTGTGTACTTTCAAGGCCATGCAGCGCCAGGCATTTATGCAAGAGCCTATTTGGAAGGTTTTTTAAATGAACATCAACTTGCGCATTTTAGACAGGAAAAAATGGGAGGCTTGCCTTCTTATCCACATCCTTGGTCCATGCCCAATTTTTGGGAATTCCCGACGGTCTCAATGGGACTTGGTCCACTTTGCGCAATTTATCATGCACGATTTTTAAAATATTTGGAAAACAGAGGATTGAAACCAAAAAACCAAAGCAAGGTTTGGGCTTTTTTGGGAGATGGTGAAATGGACGAGCCTGAATCATTGGGCGCCATCACGCTCGCATCCAGGGAAGGTTTGGACAATCTGATTTTTGTCGTCAACTGCAACCTGCAACGTTTGGATGGACCCGTTCGCGGAAACGGTAAAATCATCCAAGAATTGGAAGGTGTTTTTAAGGGCGCAGGATGGAGGGTGATCAAAAACATTTGGGGTTCAAAATGGAACAGATTGTTTGACATGGACCAAAAGGGACACCTTGCCACAAGGCTGACCCAAATCAACGATGGTCAGTATCAAAAATTATCCATCAGTTCGGCCGATCAAAAACGTCAGGTGATTACCAACGGTGTTGAAGAGCTGTCTTACATTTTAGATCAATTCACAGATGATCAAATCATGGAGCTTGAACGTGCCGGTCATGACCCCGTGAAAGTGTTTAACGCCTATCACACAGCCTGCGTGAACCAATCTTTGCCCACAGTCATATTGAGCAAATCCATCAAAGGTTATGGATTGGGTCGAAAGATTGAAGCCACCAATGCAACTCATCAGAGAAAAAAATTAGACGTTGAAGAACTCTTTTTGTTCAGGGACCGTTTTAAACTGAACATTCAGGATCAGGATGTGCAAAATGCAACATTCATCAAACCCAGCATGGACGAGCCTGAGATGATTTATTTACATCAAAGAAGAGAGACTTTGGGTGGTTTTATTCCCAGACGAAGCCAAGTTTATGTCAATTTTAATCCGCTTCCTCATCAATTGTTCAAGCCATTTTTTGAATCCACACAAGATCGTGAGCTGTCAACCACCATGGTCTTTGTCAACATCCTGAACCAATTGCTCAAAGACCCTGAAACGTCAAAATGGATTGTTCCCATCGTGCCGGACGAGGCACGAACTTTTGGCATGGAAGCTTTGTTTCATCAAATTGGTATTTATTCTCCCGTAGGACAGCTGTACGAGCCCGTCGATAAATCAAGTGTGATGTATTATAAAGAATCCAAACAGGGACAGCTTTTGGAGGAAGGCATCAATGAAGCCGGGGCCATTTCTTCATTCATCGCAGCGGGCAGCGCTTACAGCACGATAAAATTAAACACCATACCATTTTACATTTTCTACTCCATGTTTGGCATGCAAAGGGTTGGCGATCTGGTTTGGGCATTGGCCGACGCTCAAGCCAAAGGTTTTCTCATTGGTGCAACTGCAGGCAAAACCACCTTGGCGGGCGAGGGATTGCAACATCAAGACGGTCACAGTCATTTACACGCCTTAAGCGTTCCCAATTTAAAAGCTTATGACCCTGCGTTTGCTTATGAATTGGCCACCATTATCTCTTACGGGTTAAATGAGATGTATGCTTTAAACAAACCTTATGTTTATTACATCACGGTGTACAACGAAAACATAAGCCATCCGGCCATGCCCAGTTTTGTCTCTCAAGAAGACATCATCAGTGGCATGTACCTCTTGAAAGAAAGCCACAAGGGCAATGCGGATTTTTGTGTGCGTCTTTTGGGCAGTGGATCAACGATGCACAATGTTTTAGAAGCGCAAAACATATTGGAAAATGAATTTAACATCAAAAGTGAAGTCTATAGCGTAACCAGTTACAAAGAGTTGTACAAAAATGCGATAGAAACTCAAAGACAAAACCGACTTCATTTGCAAAACAAAGAATGTCTCATTGAGAAAAAACTCAAGGGCAAGCCCGGTGTCACACTTGCCGTCACGGATTATGTCAAAGCCATACCCCTTTCGATCGCCTCATTTTCACCTTTAGATTTTGTGGCCTTGGGCACAGATGGATTTGGATTAAGCGACACGAGAGCACAATTGAGAGAACATTTTGAAATCAACACAAACCACATTTGTTTCACGGCCTTGTGGGCTTTATTTAAACAAGGTTTGGTGAGCAAAACATTGATGGAAAAAGCAAAGGATCGTTTCAACATCAAACCCAGAGAGGCCAAATTGTATGGATTCTTATAAAACCAAAAGCACATTGAACCATAATGGTCACACATATGTTTTTTACAACATACAAAAGCTAAAAAAAAGCGGCCATGACATCAAGCGATTGCCTTGGAGTTTGCAAATCATTTTGGAAAACCTCCTTCGAAACGAAGATGGTCGTGTGTTTTTCAAAAAAGACATTGAGGCGATTTTAAATTTTGACAACAGTAAACCGTCTCAAAGTGAAATAGCTTTCATGCCGGCCAGGGTACTGCTTCAAGATTTCACCGGAGTTCCGGCCGTGGTTGATTTGGCTTCCATGAGAGATGCCATGGTCACGCTTGGAGCCAAGCCCGATAAAATTAATCCCTTACTTCCCGTTGAATTGGTCATTGACCATTCGATTTCTGTAGACCACTTTGGTTCTGACCAAGCACAAAAACTCAACACCCAGCTGGAATACGAAAGAAACAAAGAACGTTACGCTTTTTTAAAGTGGGGACAGAACGCATTTAGAAATTTTTCTGTCGTTCCACCTTCAACCGGCATTGTGCATCAGGTCAACCTGGAACATTTGGCCAAAGTTGTTTTTAATAACAACAACACCCTCTATCCTGACACGGTGATTGGCACAGATTCCCACACGACCATGATCAATGGTTTGGGTGTTTTGGGTTGGGGTGTCGGCGGTATTGAAGCCGAAGCTGCCATGTTGGGACAGGCCACAAGCATGCTCATACCAAACGTGGTTGGCTTTAAGATGACGGGCCAAATGCCCTACAATGCCAATGCCACTGATCTGGTGTTAACGGTCACTCAAATGCTCCGTAAAAAAGGCGTGGTTGGAAAATTTGTGGAATTTTTTGGACAAGGCCTTTTAACCTTATCGCTTGCTGACCGTGCCACCGTTGCGAACATGGCACCGGAATATGGCGCCACTTGTGGGCTTTTCCCTGTAGATGACAAAACACTCGAGTACTTAAAACTTACGGGACGCGCCAAAGAACACATCGATCTGATCCGTGCTTACTTTAGCGAACAAGGTTGGTATGGTGGTGTCAACGTGGATGAATCTTACTATCAAGATGTTTTGCACTTGGACTTATCCAGCGTCGAGCCCTGCGTGGCTGGCCCCAAAAGACCTCAGGACAGGTTGCCGTTGAAAAATGTACAAAGCAATTTTAAAGAATTTAGCCAACAGAGCTACTCAAACCAAATCCGTACGAACATTCAATCCAAAGACGTCACACTCAAATCAGGTCACGTTGTTTTAGCTGCCATCACAAGTTGCACCAACACCTCAAATCCCTTTGTGATGATACAGGCTGGTTTGCTTGCCAAAAAAGCGCTGGCACTTGGGCTGAAAACCAAACCATGGGTCAAAACCAGTCTTGCACCCGGCTCTAAAGTTGTTAAGGACTATTTAAACCATTGCGGTTTATTAAGCTGCTTGGAGCAACTGAAATTCAACATTGTTGGCTTTGGCTGTACCACATGCATCGGCAATTCAGGGCCATTACCCTTAGAAGTTTCTAAAGCCATCGATGAAGGTCAATTGACTGTGGCGGCTGTGCTAAGTGGCAATCGAAACTTTGAGGGTCGAGTCAACCCTCAAACCAAAGCCAACTATTTGGCATCACCTGCGCTTGTTCTGGCTTATGCATTGGCGGGCACGGTTGACATTGACTTTGAAACTCAAGCCATTTCAAGCGATACACAGGGAAAACCTGTTTTTCTAAAGGACATCTGGCCAAACCATGATGAGGTCACAGCTGTGCTTAGTCGATCCATCAATAAAACAATGTTCGAAAACAGTTACCAAGATGTGTTCAAAGGTGACTTGGCCTGGCAAACCATTCAAGCACCCACAAGCAGCCTTTACCAATGGGACAGCGCTTCAACCTACATCAAAAAAGCCCCCTATTTTGAGAACATGACTTTGTCACTCAAAGCACTAGACGACATCAACAATGCCCGTGTTTTGGCTTTGCTTGGTGACAGCATCACAACCGATCACATCTCTCCAGCAGGTAACATTGCCACGTCAAGCCCCGCGGGGGATTATTTAAAAAGTTTTGGTTTAGATAAGAAAGATTTCAACGCCTTTGGTGCGAGACGCGGCCATCATGAAGTGATGGTTAGAGGGACCTTTGGCAATATCCGATTAAAGAATTTATTGCTTGATCAGGTTGAAGGACCCATGACAAAGCATTTTCCAAGTTCAACCGTCATGAGCATCTTTGATGCTTCAACATTGTATCAAAAAGAAAAAACACCACTGATCATCATCGCCGGACAAGAATATGGCACAGGTTCGTCAAGAGACTGGGCGGCCAAGGGACCAAACTTGCTTGGTATCAAAGCCGTGATCGCCCAAAGTTTTGAACGCATTCATCGATCCAATTTGGTTGGAATGGGAATCATTCCTTTTGAGTTCATGCCCAATCAAAACGCCAAAACCCTTGGGTTAAAGGGTGATGAGTTCTACACGTTTGGGGGGCTTGGCAAGCTTCTAAGCGAGTTTAAGCAAAAAACGTTTGAAGTGCAGGCCAGCCGTGACGGCATAAGCAAATCGTTTGAAGTGAAGTTACGTGTTGATACACCACAAGAAGCTTTGTACATTCTACACGGCGGAATTTTGCGATATGTACTTAGACAATTGATCGAACATAAAAAGGAGGCATGATGATCAATGAAATATCAGTTAAAGAATTAAAGAAAAAAATCGATCAAAAGGAGTCTTTTGTTTTACTCGATGTGCGTGAGCCCTTTGAGCGAGACATTTGTAAACTTAGTAACGACGTGTCCATACCCAAAAAATCCATACCCATGGAATTTCAGAGGCTCGGTCGCAATGAAGAGATCATTGTCTACTGTCGAAGTGGTCAGCGAAGTTTAGATGTTTGCTTGTTTCTTGATGAGCAAGGTTTTAAAAACATCAAAAACCTTAAGGGTGGAATTTTAGCCTACGCCCGCGAAATTGACCC
>JAYRVV010000154.1:0-1686 GCA_041918415.1 Bdellovibrionota bacterium
ACCACCTTTCAAACCTTTCACTTTTTCAACCAACTTTTTCTTGAAAAAAACATCGGTGGCATTCGCTTGATCAATGAACCTTCTTTAAACGAGCTGACCCAATTTTTAAAATTCATGTCCTCCAATTTTGATGCCAAAACGTACCCGGTGTCACAGATCAATACCCGCCTTAACAATCTGGGCATTGCCAACATTGAATTTTTAGAGCGTGTGATCAAGCAGTGGATCAACCAAGAGGAACTGGCCACAAAAACCACCAGCAAAATGCGGGCACTTAGAAACTATTCCAAAGCCATATCCATCATGAAAAAAATTGATCTTCAACCTAACAAAAAATCACAAACCATCATGAAAAAAGCCAAACATGTGGTTTATCAGTTGGTTGATCTTTGCCTGGATGAGGGGTTTTCTTTTTTTGGTTTATCCAACATCAAAGACTACGATGAGTACACCTTCAATCATTCGGTCAATGTTTGTGTGATTTCCATTGCCTTTGGCAAAAACCTTGGTCTTAACAAAAAACAAATCGCTGAGCTTGGTATCGCGGCCCTGTTTCACGATTATGGCAAAATCGACATTCCTAAAAACATCCTGAACAAAGCCGGAGGTTTTGATGAAGATGAATGGAAGGTGATGCGTGCCCACCCTGTGCATTCGGTGAAAAAACTTTTAAAACTCAACGGATTTGTTTTGCATGACATACGAAAAATCATTGCCGCTTACGAGCATCACCGCAATTACGATTGCTCGGGCTATCCCAACACCGGTTTTAACAAACCCATGAATTTTTTCTCAAAAGTGGTGTCGATCGCGGATGCCTATGATGCCATGACCACCAACAGGGTTTACCAGAGGGCCATGACCGCACCCGTTGCCCTAAAAATTTTAATGGATCATGCCGGTACAAAATTTGATCCTTTGCTGGTCAAAGCCTTTGTCAGTTCAGTTGGGGTTTTTCCTGTTGGCACTTTGGTTAAGTTGGATTCCGGTCATTTGGCCATTGTTCAATCAATCAAAGCAGACGTTCAAAAACATCATTTACCCAAGGTGCTTGTGATCTCCACAGCACAAGAGAAGCTGCTACCCATTCATCAGGTGGTTGAAATTGATTTGGAAACCAACAATCAAAACATTTTAAAAGCGCTCAACCCAATTGAATTGGGTGTGAATGTTTCTCATTATTTGTTTTTTGATGCAAAACCAAACGCATAGATTTTACTTGATTAATACCTAAAATGGTCTATTGATCTGGCCAAATGGCGAGAGAAGATTTGGTATTGATTGAAGGTCGTGTGGTTGAGGTCGCAGCCGGTGGTAATTTTATCGTTGAAGGACCCAAGGGCATGCGCTTAAACGCCAAGCTTGCCGGAAAATTGCGAAGAAAACACATTCGAGTCATTTTGGGTGACTTTGTCACCGTGGGCGTATCGCCTTATGATCCAACCCATGGCTTGATCACGTATCGTGGAAAAAATCCAAACGCCCAAAGTGCCAATAGCGCTGAATAAAAATTCACTCCAATTGTAATTTAGTCGTCTCTGAAGAAATCAACAATAGGCTTCTATCTTGAGTTTCTGGAGAAAAAAGGGTCAAATCATTTGCAATGTTTTGACAATTTCTTGTTTAAACTTTGCAAATTCTAGAGGGCCTCAAAAAGTGCCAGATGCGAGGCTTTGAAACCAAATC
>JAYRVV010000155.1:0-6672 GCA_041918415.1 Bdellovibrionota bacterium
AATTCTTCAACAGCCCAAAAACTGTATTTTTCTACACTCCCTTTATATCCGCAATCATTTTATTTTTCAGCTAATCCGCCTGATCTTAGCCCCAAGTGCACTTAGCTTTTGTTCCAAGCGATCATAGCCTCTGTCAAGGTGATAAATTCTCAAAACTTCAGTACTGCCCTTTGCAACCAGGCCCGCTAACACCAATGAAGCACTCGCTCTTAAATCTGTGGCCATCACGGGGCAGGCTTTGAGATATTCTACCCCCTTAACAATCACACTGTGTCCATCGATTTTAAGGTTGGCCCCCATTCGCATCAATTCCGGAACATGCATGAAGCGATTTTCAAAAATGGTTTCTGTGATGACGCTGGTGCCTTGGGCCAATGTCATCAAAGCCATGATTTGAGCCTGCATGTCCGTGGCAAAACCAGGATAGGGAGCCGTTTTGATGTTGACCGATTTGTATTTTTTTACACCACTTACTTCTATTGTGTTTTGATCAATCTCGATTGGTATTTCCATTTCTTTAAACACATCAATTAATTTTTGATTGTGCATGGGATGAACATTTTTTAATAAAACTTTGCCTTCAGTGATCGCGGCCGCCACCATGTACGTTCCCGTTTCTATTCGATCGGGAATCAATTCAACATCAAAGCCATCCAAAGAATCAACGCCCTCAACCGTGATGGTGGAATTTCCAAGGCCTGATATTTTAGCACCCATTTTTTGTAAAACTTCCAAAACCTGCAACACTTCAGGTTCTTTAGCACAATTGTCAAATTGGCTTTGACCTTCACAAAGGCACGCCAAAACAACGGCATTGATGGTGCCTGTCACCGAAACGGTCTCAAAACAAAAATGTGTCCCAACAGGTTTTGAAATTTTTGCATCCACGTACCCTTCTTCCAGGTGGATGGTTGCACCCAATGCTTCAAAAGCCTTTAAATGCTGATCAATGGGCCGCACCCCGATGGCACAGCCACCAGGCATGGAAACTTTCGCACGCCCCAATCTAGCCAACAAGGGACCAAACAAAAGCACTGAAGCACGCATTTTGCGAACAACATCATAAGGCGCTTGATACTGATTGACTTCATGGCAATCGATTTGACAAACATCATTTTGAATGTGAACCTTCGCTCCCAAAGCATTTAAAATTTCACACATTGCCTCAATGTCTTTAAGTTGTGGCACGTTTCTGATCACGCATTTTTTTTCGGTCAACAACGCCAAGGTCATCACAGGCAATGCTGCGTTTTTTGAGCCGGAGATGTAAACCTCACCACACAAGGCATGTCCACCTTCAATTTGTAGTTTATCGAGCGCCAAGCTGCCCCCAAATGACACGATCCACTTGTTGATAATCCTTAAACACTTCCAGTTCCTGATAGCCAAATGCCTTCAAATGATCCAACACTTTTTTGTGTTGTTGGATGCCAATTTCAAGGCCCAAGCATCCCCCTTCATGCAGATGGTTTTTGGCGGCTTCAATGCATTGAAACACGATGACCAAACCATCCTTAAACCCATTGAGTGCCATGATGGGCTCATGCTTCGAAACTTCCAATTCATGCAGTAGATTGGCATCGATGTATGGCAAATTGGCGACAACCATATCGTATTGGCCATGTACATTTTGAAACAAATCACTTTGAAACAGCTCAACCTCAAGACCCAATAAATCTGCATTTTTTTTAGCCACCGCTAAAGCGTCCTCACTCAAATCAACCATGGTGATGTCGATGTTTGGAACAAGTTTTTTAATACTTAAACCGATGACGCCGCTACCACAGCCCACATCCAAAACCGTTTTAAAATCATTTTGTTTAATTTTATCAACGGCCAATTGAACCAACAATTCTGTTTCAGGCCTTGGAATCAAAACATGTGAGTTGATATAAAAATCAGTTGAATAAAATTCTTTTCTTTTGACAAGGTACGCCAGTGGTTCGCTTTGACTTCTTCTGTGAATCAATTGACGGTAACTCAAATGCACATCCTCATCAACGACTTGATCAAAAGCCAGAAACAACGAAGTCCAACTGACATTCAATACATGCGACAACAACAATTGTGCATCTAAAACAGAATTTGGAATGTTGTTTTTTTTTAATAAACCCGTCCCTTCATTAAGCAAATGCTCAACCGTACTCACACGTACCCACTTTCCTTGAGGCGCTCTGTTTGATAATGAGATTGCAAGCTAGAAATGGTTTCGATCAAGTCACCTTCCATAATCAAATCAAGCTTATGAAGTGTTAAACCAATGCGATGGTCCGTTAATCGATTTTGAGGAAAATTATAAGTTCGTATTCTTTCAGAACGATCTCCGGATCCCACCATGGACTTACGTGTTTGCGAAATTTCTTGTCGTTGTTTCTCTTGCTCGATTTCCAAAAGCCTTGCCCTCAAAACCTTGAGTGCTTTAGCCTTGTTTTTATGTTGGGATTTTTCATCCTGACAGACAACCATCATCCCAGTGGGTTTATGGGTGATTCTGACGGCCGAATCTGTTGTGTTGACGCTTTGACCGCCAGGTCCGCCTGACCTCATCACATCGATTTGTAAATCTTTATCCTGAATCACAACATCAACCTCGTCTGCTTCAGGCATCACTGCAACCGTAACGGCGGAAGTATGAATACGACCGCTTTGTTCTGTGTCTGGAACCCTTTGAACCCGATGCACTCCACTTTCATATTTCAGCTGACTGTAAGCTCCATAACCTTCCACGGACACAATGATTTCTTTGAGTCCTCCCAAACCGGTTTCGTTTTTAGATAACACTTCAAGCTTCCATTTGGATTTTTCACAATAACGCATGTACATCCTAAAAAGATCTGCTGCAAAAAGGGCCGCTTCATCTCCCCCTGTGCCAGCCCGGATTTCTAATACAACGTTTTTTTCATCATTGGGATCTTTGGGTAACAACAGCACCTTGATTTTCTCTTCTAAATTGGTTCTTTTTGGCAGTAAATCTTCATTATCCGTTTGAGCCATTTGAACAATATCTTGATCTTTTGAATTCATTAATTCTTCATTGTCAATGATGTCCTGATTGATTTTTTTATAATCTTGATACGCTTGGACCAGCACTTTCATGTCAGAGTATTCTTTTGAAAGCTTACTAAACTCCTGTGGTTTCGCGATGATTTTTGGATCTGATAGCTGCATCGACAGATCTTCAAATTTTTTAATGACAATTTCTAAATGTTCAAACATGTTTTATGGCCTTGGAAAATTTACTGTTTTTGACGCGACTTGATGGTCGCATTAATTGAAAAGTCCTTTCTGTTGAGGTATCTCATTAGCACAGCTTTATGAATGGATCAATGAGGGGATAAGCACAAATTGATGAATTTTAAAAACATGGCCATAATGTTCATCAACCGGGTTTGCGAATTCGAAGACAAGACACTGTTCGGATTCAAAAACAATTCACATTGGGAAACACTTTCCTTCAATGAGGTTTATCGCCGTATATCCGACCTCTCAAGATCATTGGTGCAACTCAAACATACACCACCAACTCAGATTGCGCTTCTGATGGAAAATGGACCAAACTGGGTGATCACCGACCTGGCGATCATGAGCAGCGGTCATATCAGCGTCCCAATTTACACCACCAACACAGCTTCACAAACCAGATACATCCTTGACCATTCTGAAGCAAAGCTACTTTTTGTCTCATCAACCTTACTTAGCCAAGACCTTCTTGACGAAATCTTGGAATGTAAGACGCTTGAGAAAATCATCATTTTTGACGATCAAAAGCAAAACACAAATTCCAATGCCAAAATCTGTAACTTGGAAGAATTTCTTACAGACCAGGCATCATTAAATCAGTGGTTTGAAACCATCGACAAAATAAAACCCGATGACACTTGCACCATCATCTACACTTCGGGAACAACGGCCCACCCCAAAGGGGTCATGCTCAGTCACAAAAACATCATCTCAAACATTGAATCTTGCTTGGATGCTTTAACCGTGGGGCCAAGTGATCGATCACTTTCCTTTCTACCCTTAAGCCATGCGCTTGAGAGAACCGCCGGCATTTACACACTAATGTCCGCGGGATGTGAAATCTACTTCGCACAATCATTGGCCAAAGTCTCCGGTGATTTGCTTGAAGTGAATCCTACTGTTTTTTGTGCCGTTCCAAGACTTTTAGAAAAAGCATACAACGCTGTCTATGACAAAGTGAAACAAAGTTCATGGTTCATTCAACGTGCTTTTCAATATGCAAATCAACACCCCGAAACGCCTTTGAACATGCTTTTTGATCGTTTGTTTTATAAAAAAATTCGGGAGAAGTTCGGCCAACGTTTAAGATTCATCGTGTCCGGTGGCGCAGCTTTAAGTCCAGGCATCAGTGAGTTTTTTAGTCGAGCTGGCTTAACCATTCTACAAGGCTATGGCTTGACAGAGTCGTCACCTGTTGTGAGCGTGAATCGACTGAAAGGACATAAAAGTCACACGGTTGGACAGATACTTAAAAATGTTGAAGTTCAAATTGCCCCTGATGGTGAAGTTTTGATTCGTGGTCCAAACGTCATGAAAGGGTATTTTAAGGACCCACAAGCCAGTGCGTTGGCCATTCGAGACGATGGATTTTTACTCAGCGGGGACATTGGTAAAATCGATGAAGATGGTCACATACAAATTGTAGATCGAAAAAAAGACATCATCGTGACAAGCGGAGGAAAAAATATCGCCCCTTCACCCATTGAAAACCAACTGGTACTACACGAACTGATTGAACAAGCCTGTATCATCGGGGATGATAGAAAATTTTTAAGTGTACTGATTGTTCCAAACATACCACTGGTTCAAAACAAGGCCAACGCACTGGCTATAAATTGTCCATCAACCCAAGCGCTTTTGCAAGACCCAACCGTCAAGTCATGGTTTGAACAAATTATTCACTCAATCAACGAAAACAAATCCAATTATGAGTCCATTAAAAAGTTTTCACTTTCTATCGAACCCTTCACTCAGGAATCAGGCGAACTGACCCCAACCATGAAACTTAAAAGGCGAATCATTGCAAAAAACAGAAAAGAATCCATCGATGACATGTATAATAGTCAATGATTACAATGAGTTAAATGTTGTACGTGCTTAAGCCAACTGAAGTTTATTAAAAATGCTTGATTTAATTTTCTAAGTTCTATAACGCTAGATTATCGCCTAGAAAAGCAGGATCTTAGAAAGTGTCGTTGAGTGTTGGGTTACCGCCATCTCATTTCCCCCTACAAATGGTGCCTAGCATGGATTTCTAAGGAATTGCTTCCTAGGCGGTTTTTTTTTGATCTAACCAGTCGTGCCTGAAAAAGTACCATCTGCTTCGTTATCTTCAACCAAATCGTCCTCAATGGACTAGAAGTCCACCTCCGGGCGATTTGGTTTCAAAGCCTCGCATCTGGCACTTTTTGAGGCCCTCTTGAATTTACAAGGTTTAAACAAGGAAATAGTCAAAACCTTGCAAATTATTTACCACTCTTTTCTAAGCTCCCTCAAGATAGAAGCCTATCACTGATTTCTTCAGGGGCAACTAACCAATTTTCATCAGTTTAAACGCGTCGTCATAATGAGTTTTTAAGATCTTTTTAAGAAAACCGAAGGCTTTAGAACTTAAGGTAGGATCTTGATTCATCAAATCACTTGCATAAACCCTGGCCGTCTCAAGTGTGGCCAAATCTTGTGGGAACTTTGCGTGCACAAACTGTGCAAAACCGGATTGTCTTGAACCAAAAAAATCCCCCGGACCTCTGATTTTTAGATCATAACTGGCCAATTCAAATCCGTCGTTGGTTTTGGCAAACACCCTCAGCCTTTCAAACGCCATCCTACCCATGCCCTTGGGCAACATCAAAATGCACTTTGATTGAAGAGAAGCTCTTCCCACTCGCCCCCTTAGCTGATGCAATTGTGACAAACCAAACCTTTCGGGATGTTCAATCACCATCAAACTGGCATTGGGAACATCAACACCCACCTCCACCACCGTTGTTGAAATTAAAACATCCAATCGCTGATCTTTAAAATCTTGCATGAGTGTTTCTTTTTCATCGCTTTTAAGACGTCCATGCAAAACACCTATTCTTCGATGTGGAAAAATACTTTGCTGAAACAACTGACTCATGGTGGTGACATCTTTCGCATCCAATTTTTCAGATGCTTCGATCAAGGGATAAATGACAAAGACCTGTTGACCCAATGAAATGGCTTGCTCTATTTGCGCGTACATGTTGGCTCGTTCTTTGTCTTGCACCAAAATGGTTTCAATGGGTTTTCTTCCTTTGGGTTTTTCCTGCATGATGGAAACATCCAAATCACCATACATCGTTAACGCCAAAGTTCTTGGGATGGGTGTTGCGCTCATGACCAGCACATGTGGTGAAAGTCCTTTTGATCGCATGTTTTTTCTTTGCATCACACCGAAACGATGTTGTTCATCAACAATCACCAATCCCAAATTTTTAAAAACCACATTCTTTTCAATAATGGCATGCGTCCCTATGACCAAATCAATCTGTCCTGTACTCAATTGTTCCAGCACTTCATCTTTTTGAGATTTTGGTTGTTTTCCAACAAACAATTGAACTCGAACGCCAATCTTTGCAAAGAACTTCATGAATGTATCATGATGTTGTGATGCCAGTATCTCCGTCG
>JAYRVV010000156.1:0-1621 GCA_041918415.1 Bdellovibrionota bacterium
AACCAAAGCCCGCCATCATTTTGGATAGCCCGCTTGAATTTAAGCCGGTGATCATTGAAGATGATGTTGATATTGGTTGTGGATCGATTGTGCTACCTGGTGTTCGCATCGAAAGAGGAGCTCAGATTGGTTCAGGCAGCGTTGTGACAAAAAATGTTTTGGCTTACAGCATCGTGGCCGGCAACCCGGCCAAGCTCATTCGCGTTCGCGATTAGAAGACAATACATCAAGCAAAGCACACAACCAAGCCAACATCATGAAAAGACCTCCAATTGGAGTCACATGAACCCAAAATTTTACTTTCGAAAAAATCCAAACATACAATGAACCACAAAACAATACAGTCCCCAAGGCCATCAACTTCATCGACCATATGGTTTTAATCCAATGCAACTGCATCATGATGGCCAGAATCAAAATGGCCGTGCCGGAAATGGTTTGATATTTTAACGCCGTGTTGAACGTATCCATTTCTTTCTGGTTAAAATACTTTTCAAAAACATGAGCTCCAAAGGCACCCAGGACGACGCCTAACAACATGCATAACAGGGCAAACACAAGATAGGGTTTCAATTTTAAAACTTTATCGCTCATGATAAAGCGTGTTATAAATCAAAAATGATTTATAGACAACTGGGTCAGTCTGGACTTAGCATCGGTGCACTTTCATTTGGCTCCTGGATCACATTTAAGAATCAACTTGATGTTACAAAAGCCAAGTCAATGATTAAATACGCCTTTGATCAGGGGATAAACTTTTTTGACAACGCTGAGGTTTATGGTCAAGGAACTTCTGAAATCATCATGGGTAAAGTGTTCAAACAGTTAAAACTTCCAAGAGATGAATTTTGCGTTTCGAGTAAAGTGTTTTGGGGTGGACAAAAACCAACTCAAAATGGTTTAAACAAAAAGCACGTGTTTGATGCGTGTCAAGCTGCCCTAAAACGCTTACAGGTTCAATACCTGGATCTTTATTTTTGTCATCGACCTGACCCAAAGACCCCTATCGAAGAAACGGTTTGGATCATGAACGATTTGATTGCAAGTGGTCTTGTGCTTTATTGGGGCACATCTCAATGGCCCAAAGAAAAACTCATTGAGGCGTATGGCATTTGCGAAAAACGAAACTTAAGGGCACCCACCATGGAACAACCTGAGTACAACATGTTTCAGAGAAGTAAAGTCGAAGTTGAATTTTTAACTCTGTATCAAAAGTATGGCCTAGGTTTAACCACTTGGTCACCCTTGGCCAGTGGCTTATTAAGTGGCAAATACAACAACGGCATACCCAAGGGAAGCCGTGCCACTTTTCAAAACCTCGCTTGGTTAAAGGAGCACATTTATTCTAAAGAGGGAAAGCAAAAAATCGACAGAATCAAAAAACTAAACAACATCGCAAATGATCTTGGCATGAAGATGAGTCAACTTGCGATTGCGTGGTGTCTTAAAAATTCAAATGTCAGCAGCATCATACTTGGAGCATCAAAGCTCGATCAATTGAAAGAGAATTTAAAATCCATAACATTTTTAGATCAACTTACACCAGACATTTTAAATCAAATCGAAACCATTTTAAGCTGATTTGATTTTTTCCTTTAACTTCAACACGCGTTCTTTTTCC
>JAYRVV010000157.1:0-5940 GCA_041918415.1 Bdellovibrionota bacterium
AAAAGATCTTGAAAGAGTCTTCAGAGGTTCCAGGTGAGCAATTCGCGCCGTCGTTTCTGTTTGTGCCCGTTGCTCCTCCAGCTTGATCGTCTCCGCAGATCAACTGAGTTGTCAACCAACGATACTGTTGCCTAGTGTCTGTTGAACCAAGACCGTTGACAGAGTGTCTGATGGGATGTGGGACATATGGATATGGAACATCTTTTGAAGAAACCACTGCAAGCAAGGGTTTCAGTGCCGTGCTGCTTGCGCCTTCATCAAACCTTCGCCTGACCATGATGGCCAAATTTTCACCTTCCAGCGCGGGCACCGTGATCAAATATTTGTCAGTATCAGGCACTTCCTTGTCCTCACATGCATCCAAATCTGCCGGACACACGTTGATTTTTGAAGGCTCATCAATCGAACCAATGATGGACACAAATTCCTTAGACAATTCATCGGCTCCTGAACTTGCCGCCAAAGCATCGATGTCTATTTTATTGCTGTTGCCATTGTCGCTCCAATAGGGATTCGGGCCGGGTGTTTGTAAATCTTCCGGATGCTGATCAATCGAACCAAATATGCTTTCGGCATAAGTTTTGGGATACGTGATATTCGTTCTTTTAAGCAAAAACCCCTTGGCGTTGGAATTGGACGCTGAGATCGAAATGACCTGCTCTTGCCTAAACATGCCACTGATTCTTACAAACATGGCGGAGTACGGCTCGATATAACCAAACATGCTTTGTCCTGGGGCATAAACATGTTCGTCGGCGTTTTCAATCAAGGCCTCAACATCGTTGTCATAGTCGTTGAGATCTATACCAACATTGTTTTGAACTAAATCCGTATCCAAAGCACCACCATCACCTCCAGCCCTCGTTGAACCAGAGGCATCAGCAATGTTTGATCCATAAACCGTCGGGTTTAAATTGAAATAGTATTTTACGGCCGTTTGTCCCAGTTGTTGCAAATCTGTTCGATTGCTACCGCTGGTTGCGATGGCCACAAACCAATCCTTTAAAAGGGCTTCAAAATCCGTTTCCTCACCTTCTTCAAACGAAACATCTACCGCGCTTTCCAAACCATCCTCACCCTTTAGGTTGGCGCTCATCCATGCACTTAAAAACCCAAAATCATCATCTATGCCATCAGCGTTTGAATCCTCAATGCTACCATCAATTTGCGATTGCAAGTAGTACAGCATGAACAGATACTCTGCACCTTTGTCATGCCAATCAAACTCAGTGTTGGATTGCAATGTATCCAATTGCGGTGCCATCAAAAATTTAGCAGCATCTCGCTTAAAAATATTAAAACCGCACAAATCGGACATTAATGCACCCAAACCATCTTCAATCCAATCATCCTCTGCAACGCCATCCAAAACCAAGACGTGTTGATTGAAACTGATGATTTTACTCAATTGAAACGCGATCCAACCATTGATTTCTTTGTTGACGTATTCGGTGGCCGTCAGTCTGGTGTTGACCAAATCTGAACCAAAAGCGGAGGTTCCCTCATAATTGCCCTGTGAATCAGGTGCATAAATGAATATGACTTCACTTTCGTTTGAACCTTTGTTTGAGACAGGGTCAAAAGGAAGTGCATTTCTTGAATCTGTGTATGATGAAACGCTTAAATTGCGATTGAGTATGGGCGTGATCAAAACATTGATCCTATCGTCCTGATCAACATCAGAAGGATCACCCAACAATCTTGTTTCAAGGTCATAAATGTTGTCATCAAAAATTTGCACCAATCGATTGGCCTGAGCTGTTAAAATTGAATCAGGATTGCTGGCCACGTTAAACGGAACATCACGATCCACGAACAAATTGATGTGATCCCCTTGAGCCCGTAAAATGGCTGATGTTGTGATGAATTTGTCTTCATCTGCAGTGCTTGAACGTACACGAAATTCCACTTCATCATTGACACTGAGCGCTTTGCTTGCATACCCAGCAGATTTATAACGACCGTAGTCATACTTTTTGGGTGGATTCATTTGTTTTAAAAACTGGGCTCTTTGGTTCATTCGATTGGGCAAAGGATTGACTTCTTTAAGCACATTGGGTGGTTTAACGTCAGGAATGTCATCTCTAAAGAATGATAAAAATTTTGCCACCAAGCCCGTTGTTAAGGGCGTGCTGGTCACCGGCGCATCCAGTCGGTAAGTCATAGGTCCACCCGTGGTGTTGTAAACGATCAATGTGTATTCTTCCAATCGATTGTCTTTGGCAGGTGCGCATGGATTTTGTTCTGAAACCAAGGTGAAACGAAGTTTACCCGCTGAATTGAGCGTCACCCGCGACACATCACCGGCATCACACATGCCAGGCTGACCGATGATCGTTGTGCCACCATCTCCAGGGGAAACCGGTGTTGAAGTTGGTGCTGGAGTCGGTGTGACATTGGCCCCCGTAGAGCTTCCACTGCCCCTGCAAGCTAAACACAAAAACATGGCGATCAATGGAAGTGTTGATTTTTTCATGATAACCTTCTTGAAAATGATTGACTCCAAAACACGGCGATTCTATCAAGGGGCTTAACCGTGTCAACAACACAAGACTTTTTTGCATCATTAAACATCGAACCGTCCAAAGATCTGGGCGCAAGCAATCAACTTGATATTTTACCTGCCTATCAAGTGCTTCATGTTGCAAGTCAAACGAGGCTCAACGCCCGAATTGAATTTTATCAAGACAACAAAATCAAGTGGATTGATTTTCATGAGGGACAAATCACACGTGTTTATTCAAACGTCATTGCTGAGGGCTACGATAGCGTGATGTTGCGCTATGACATGATCGATCGTTTCGGCCTTGAAAAGGTCATGGAAAACTTTCCCAAAGTCTCATCCCAAATCAAATGGAACCATTTTTTTGTTGAAAGAATCAAAAACCTAGGCTTTTTAAACGAACAAAACCAATTGAAACTGCTTCGTTTAACCAGGCTTGATGTGATTTACAATTTGTTGGGATGGTTTAGGGGAACGTTTAAATTGTCTTTTGACCCCAAAAAGTTGCTCATTTCAAATGATGTTGAACCCTTGTTTGTACCCGATCTGTTTCATGAACTAAAAGTTTTCATTCATGAAGGTAAACCTTTGAAATCGTTTGCCATGAAATTAAACATGATGTTCGTTAAAAAATCCAAACTGGATCAATGTTCATTTCCCATGTGTATTTCTTTCTTGGCCAAAAACAAGGCCACAGGGCTTTTGTTGTTAAAAAGCCATCAAAAAGAGAAAAAGCTTCAACTGGATCAAGGCTTGATCAAATCCATTTCGAGTAATCTTGAACATGAAACATTAGAAAACACTTTGCTTAGAAACAAAAAAATCAGCCCCGATGACGCAGGCCGAGCCAGGACGATCAGTCAGCTTGAAAAAAAGAGTTTCAGGGCCGTTTTATTGGATCAATTTGGTTTCGATTTGCCTTCCATCAATCAAGCCATGAACTTGCTTCACATTGAGCGTGCGCTCGAATGTTTTTCATGGTGGTCTGGCAACTATCAATTTGAGGGCGATATTCTGTCCAATGAAAACAAAGAAGAGATCACGGCTCAGGATAATTTGCCCAGTGTTTCGCTCAAAGAATCCAAACACACACAGGCCAAGCCCTTCATTGATTTGATCAAGCAAAACCAACAACCCATTTATTTGCTTGGTCTGAACGAATCAGACCTTGTTTTGATGCTTGAAAAACTCATTGACCAGGGACTGCTACAAGGACAAACTCTGATCGTCAAAGCGAGCGAAAATGCTGATCGCGATCATTTAAGGATCACATTGGTTTCTAAGCAATTGGATCAATTGATCGTTCCTTTAAGCAATGAAATATTTAAGCTGGATCAACATCGCGTGGACTACTCTTCGTACAGCCAAGTGTTTTTTCTTACCGATCCAGCCAAAGTGCACAGCAACAAAAACGCATGTCACGTTTGGGTGATTAAAAGCAATCAGTACGATCACAAAGAGTTAACGCATAATTTAATGACGCTACAGTCAAAGGTTCGTCTTGGTGGATTTATTTTTCTTGAGCAGGATCACACGCCAAGCTTGTCTGTTCAATCGGTTTAAGTTAAAAATCTATAAGGTCAGATGAACTCTTTAAGCACTCAAGGTGAAAACAATCTAACACCCAACTTGTCGGTCGAAGACATTTGCCTTTTGGCCAATTCGTTTTGTGAAAAAGCGCATTACAAAAAGGCCGTCGATTTATATGAAAGCGCCTGTAAGCTGTTTCCAAACAACATGGCTTTAAAAATAAATCTTGCCCGGGTTAAGAACCTTTTAAATCAAGCTTTGGATCATCCCAACGACATTGTTCGTGACGAACCCTATGTATTGGATGTGCAATCGGACAAATACCAAGGTTTGGGTGAAACCTTGCTTCGCACAGGACTAAAATCACAAGCCAAGCACATTTTTGAATTGTCCAAGCACACACAACCCAGAAGTTATCGACCCTATTATTTTTTAGGTAAAATTCATTACGAAGATAACAACCACCTTCAAGCTGCGATCGAATTAAAACAGGCCAGAGACATCAACCCCTTTGATTTAAAAACCTTGTGGCTTTTGGGAAAAGCTTTTGAAGCTGGTAAAAATGAGTCCGCTGCTTTAGAAGCATTTGTGGATGGATTCATTGTCTCTGGTGAAGCCAAAAGTAAAACCAAAACGGGCTTTTTCACAAAAGAAATCAAGTCCATGCTTAATAAAATCAGTGGCATGACTCACTCCATGTTGGGCCAACTCATTGCCAGCCGAAGAAAATTTATTGAAAGCATTTACCGTGAAATACAAGAAGAGCTGACAGAAAAAACTCCTCCAGGTGGAACTGACCCACAGCAATGGGGTGAATATTCAAAGCAAAGCGAAACATCCACAAATCAGCAAGATGCCCAGATTTTTTCACTTCTTAAAAACCATTTGATATTTCAAAGTTTGGATGAATCTCAACTGAACAAGCTTTTAAAGTTCACGTCCTTGGTCAGCATTCATGAGGGTGATTTTGTTTATCATGAGTCAGACCCGGTTTTTGGATTGTACTTTGTTGAGAGAGGATTGATTCAAATACAAAAAGAAACCCCGCATGGTGTGCTTGTGTTCAATCAGTACGGCACTCATCAATTTTTTGGAGACGATGCCATCTTGAGCGGACGTGAGCGCTTCACCGGCGCCAAAGCCATGAAAGAATCTGACCTTTTGTTCTTGGATAAAGCCGGCTTGGCCATGATGTTTGCCAGAGACCGAAAATTGGCCATTCATTTTTTATGGTATTTCTGGAAATCCTTGAGTTTGCAGGTCAGGCAAAGCAACACATTGATGACTGAATTTTTTTCGCATGCATCACACAACCCCCATCAAACCAGAAAAATCATTCGTCCAGCTCAGGTTCGCACCACACAAGTTGAAATTGATAAAAAAATGGAAGTTTTGCAAACCAAGGGCCTTAGCAGCAAAGAATTATCTTTGATTGCAAGGTTAAGCAATGAGGAAGTTTACAATCAAAACGAAACCATTTTTCAAGAAGGTGATTTGGGGGATCGACTGTACATTGTCCTTGAGGGCACCGTCATGATCACCAAGCAAATTCCAGGTGTGGGTGAAGAAGCATTGGCCATACTAAAGAAGGGAGATTTTTTTGGTGAGATGGCTTTGGCCGGAGCCGATCATCTTCGCTCAGCAGATGCCAAGGCACAAGAGCAAGGAACCACCTTGCTTGTGATCAATCGACAAATTTTAAAAGAAATTCTGGCCATTGATGTTGATTCAGCTTTTCAATTTCTAACCATCCTGTGCCGCATCCTCAGCCAACGCCTCTTGGAACTGAATGAAAAAATTTATCAGTGGAAGATGATCTCGGGCGGATTCTAGCGTGTAATTTATTGATGGCACAATCGAAAAAATTATTCGCAAAGGGGTGAGAAGGATCCGGCTTTGCCGGTCCT
>JAYRVV010000158.1:0-9857 GCA_041918415.1 Bdellovibrionota bacterium
ATTCAAAGATGCATCACCAAACGACACGCAAACAATTGGGTCTGAAACATCAAACATTTTAAGTCGTCTGGCCCTTTCAATGGCCAGCGCCAAACCCACGGCTTTGGGACCATGCGAGGCAATGGTGCTTGTTTGTGCAGGTGTGTTCAACCCGTAATGCCCCCATACTTTGTGCCTGCCTTTACAAACAGGTTCATCACTGGATGCACAATACGACAAGAGCGTATCTTTGATAAAGTCCGACTTTGGATCTAAACGGTACCTTCTGGCCATCAATGCACCGGATCGGTAATGCAACAAAAGCCAATCTTGAGACCTTAACAGTTCCCCTAAAACAACATTGCCCTCATGTCCTGCACTGGCAATGGTGTAAAAACTTTGCATGCTTTTTTTAAGCGTTCTGGACGCATAGTCCAACAACCTAGAAACAATCTGTGCCTCAAACAAACCCAAAGCCAATTTGGCATCAAAACACGACAGGTTTTTTATGGTTTCGGATTTGTAAGAAGCAATGAACGAGATTAGCTGTTCATGAAGCGCTTTGGTGCGATCCAATCCCAAAATGGACATTGAATTATGCTGCAGCCTTTTTCAAAGCATCAACCATGTCCGTTTTTTCCCATGCAAAACCTTCATCACTTCGCCCAAAATGACCATAGGCCGCCGTTTTACGGTACTGTGGTCTAAGCAAATCGAGCTTCTCAATGATGCCCTTGGGTTTCAATGGAAAAATTTCGTTCACAATGCTTGTAAGTTTTTCATCTGAAATTTTTCCTGTGCCAAAAGTATCAACCATCACGGAGACTGGCTGAGCGATTCCGATGGCATAAGCCAATTGAACCTCTGCTCTTTTGGCCAACTGACTTGCAACAATGTTTTTGGCCACATAACGAGCCATGTAACAAGCACTTCGATCCACCTTGGATGGATCTTTACCAGAAAACGCACCGCCCCCGTGTCGACCCCATCCACCGTATGTGTCAACAATGATCTTTCGTCCGGTCAAGCCGCAATCACCCATGGGCCCGCCGATCACAAATCGCCCTGTTGGATTAACCAAGTACTTTGTCTTTGAGTCCAATAAAGCTTTTGGCAAAACGGCATCAAACAAATGCTTTTTTAAATCGCTTGAGATGGTCTCATGGTCCACTTCTTCATGATGTTGAGTTGAAACCAAGACTGTATCGATACGCACAGGTGTGTACCCATTGTATTGTATACTCACCTGACTTTTACCATCCGGTCTCAAATATGGAATGGTTTTGTTTTTCCTTAATTGAGCCAATTTTTTCGTTAAAAGATGCGCGTAATAAATGGGTGAGGGCATGCAGGCCTCATTTTCATCGCAAGCAAACCCAAACATCAATCCCTGATCCCCGGCACCTTGTTCTTTGTACAGCCCTTCTCCTTCAGAAACACCCTGTGAAATATCTGGCGACTGACGACCGATTGAAACATGCACAGCACATGTGTTACCATCAAAACCTATTTTGGAATCCGTGTAACCAATGTCCACAGCCACTTGACGCGCAACTTGAGCAAAATCGACTTTTGCATTGGTCGTAACTTCACCGGCCAAATGTATAAAACCCGTACCGGCCATGGTCTCACAGGCCACGCGACTTTTCTGGTCTTGCTTTAAAATCTCATCCAAAATTGCGTCTGACACTTGGTCACACAATTTATCTGGATGACCCTCCGTGACGGACTCAGACGTGAACAAATATGATTTCTGATTCATTTTGATTATCTCCTTAAAAAATTTAATCGTAGTGTTTAGCCTCTAACCGTTAAAATCGCAACGTTTTCTTAAAGATCGATGTCACGATGAATCACTTGCACGTTGATTTGATTGTTTTGAAGGATGTTTGACAGGTGATTGACCACGGTCACAGATCTGTGTTTGCCCCCCGTGCAACCCACACCCAAAGTTAAATAACTTTTAGACTCTTTCATGTATTTGGGTATCAAAAACATCAATAAGCCTTCGATTTTTTCCATGAAGGCCTTGGCAGGCTCCTGCTTCATCACATAATCGTTCACTTCTTGGTCCATACCTGTTTTTTCCTTTAAATGTGATTCAAAAAATGGATTTTTTAAAAACCTTACATCAAAGATCAAATCGGCCTGCAAAGGAAGACCATAGCGAAAACCAAATGACAGCATTGAAATCACCATTTTGGGTGAAACCGTGCGTTCTCCAAACGCGTGCTTCAAATATTGCACCAATTCCTGGCTCGTCCATTGACTGGTGTCAATGACCTGGTCAGCAAATTCTCGAATCTGAGTTAGCATTTGTCGTTCTTTTTCAATGCCATCGAGCAAAGGACCATCGCCTGATAAAGGGTGACGATGCCTTGTTTGTGAAAACCTTCTGATCAACACATCGGTTGAGGCTTTAAAAAATAATACATCAAGCTTTAACATGGGCATTCTTTCACGCAAGCTTTTGATTTTCTGTGGCAATGAACGTATGTGTGCCTGATCTCTCGCATCGACCACCAGAGCAACAAAAGGGTAAGATTTCAAAAACGGCTTTGAAAACAAATTGAAAAAAGATTCGACCAAAGGGGTGGGTAAATTATCCACGACATAGTAACCCAAATCTTCCAACACTTTCGCCGCACTGGATTTGCCGGCTCCAGACAAACCAGAAATGATGATGGTTCGCTGCATGAGCTTAATTCATATCAGCCATGCGATTTTTGTGTCACCATTTTGTCATGGTGTTTGCGTAAATTTTTTTCAAGTGTGGCCACGGCCTGATCAATCGACGCATACATGTCGTCGGTCTGTGCCGTAGCATCAGTGCGAAATTGTTTTGCATGGTAATGAATCTCTGCGATGTGGCGATAACCCTCAACAACCAAGACCACATTGGCCTGTGAAGCTTTTTCATCAAATTTTTCCAAACGTTTCATTTTTTCATCGATGTGAGTTTTGATGGCCTCTGTGCTTTGCAGTCCTCGAAATGTAATCGAAACTTTCATGAATCCTCCTTACTCATGGAGCCTTTATGACAAGAAAAAATCGAAGTTTCAAAGAAAAAATTAAAAAGCTTGTTTTCTTTTTGAGGAAGATAAAAACCCTAACATTTCTCTGTATTTAGCCACTGTTCTTCGCGCAATATCAATGTTCTTTTTGCGCAACAATTCCACCAACTCTTGATCGGAGTATGGGTGGCGATGATCTTCGTGTGTGATCAATGCTTTGATTTTATCTTTGATGGCTTCTGATGCCACAAAATCATTACCGGTGCTGCTTTTAATCCCCGAGGTAAAAAAGAATTTTAATTCAAATATGCCCTGGGGGGTGTGAACGTATTTGTTTGATGTCACCCTCGAGACTGTTGATTCGTGCATGCCAATGTCCTGTGCAACGTCTCTTAAAACCATTGGTTTTAAGGACTGTACACCTAGATCCAAAAAGCCCTTTTGCATTTTAACGATTGATTCGGTCACCTTGTAGATGGTTCTTTGCCGTTGATGAATCGATCGGATCAACCACAACGCCGATCTTAATTTGTCATTGATGTATTCTTTTTCAACTTCCTTAGAGCCGTTTTTGGATTGCAAAATGCTCTGGTACATGTTTGATATTTTTAGTCTGGGCAATCCGTCCTCATTTAACGAAATGATGTAATCACCATTGACTTTATGAACATAAATATCCGGCGTGATGTATGAAGATGATTCATCATAATACTGCCGTGCTGGTTTTGGATCAAAGTTTGTAATCTGATCCATGGCTTCAAAAATTTCTTTTTTGGGAACGTTCAATAATTTTGCAATGCCTGAATAATCCTTTTTTTCAACCAAAGACATATGGTTTTTTAAAATTTCACAAAGTAGTTTTGAGTCTTTGTGGTGTTTGGCTTGAATTAAAAGACATTCCTGCAAATTGCGAGCCCCCACACCCAGCGGATCAAATTCCTGAACTTTGGTTAACACGGCTTCCACATCTTCAACATCACAATTCAATTTTTGGGCAATTTCATCGAGTCCACTTCGAAGGTAGCCGTCGTCATCCAAATTGCCAATGATTGAAAATCCAATTTCAAGATCAGAAGCAATCATGCGGCTTAACTTTATCTGATTCACCAGATGCTCTGTTAAGGTTTGCGCTCTGGCGTAATTCGATTCGAACGATGGCAAATCGGGATCATAGTTTTTAAACGTTTTCTCAACCGGTCTGGAAGACTGACTGTTTAAATAGTTTTCCCAGTTGATGTCTTCCGTGCCTTGACCTTTGCTTGGATTCAGTTCGGTACTTTTTAACTCATTTTGCTTGTTTTGCTCACTGGCCTCAAGCGCTTCTTTGTTTTCGTTGCTGCCTGTGTCTTCTATCTCGACGGATTCTTCAAGCATGGGGTTTTCCATCATTTCCGACATGCAGTGCTGTGTGAGTTCAAGTCGATTCAGTGCCAAGAGTTTGATGGCTTGTTGCAACTGCGGTGTCATCACCAGCTGTTGAGAAAGCTTTAAACTCTGTTTTAGTTCCAATGCCATAAAGAAAACCACCTTTACGTTAAGATTTTGGAATCGAACTTAAATACATTAACCCAAAGGTTTTTCTTTGTAAATCACGTTGTTTTTTGATTACTTAATTTACTAAATAAATCAATATGTTATGCATATTAATAAATTAATAATAACTTTTTTATTTTAATTTTTGCATTCAAAAATCATGCCGCATTGCCTTTTAAACGGCAACATTTTAAAGTTTTTATCAAGAAAGTGTGGATTTTAACGACCGAAGGGTGTTGGACAGGTTACGCGTGGAATCCTCAACCGCTGAGGGTTCATAGCCACTGTGAACCATACAATTTTGACATTTTGGATTGTTACTCTTTCTTCCGTATTTTTCCCAAGGCGTTTGTTCAATCAGTTCTTTGTATGTTTTGGCATATCCACCTTCACTGAGCAAATAACATGGCTTTTGCCATCCCAAAACCGAATAATTTGGATTGCCCCATGGCGTGCACTCATAATCAATTTTGCCTTGTAAAAAATCCAAGAAAAAGGGCGAATGGTTAAAGGGCCATTTTTTCTTTCTTGTTTTACCCAGTTCAAAAATCTCCTGAAAAAGATGATGCGTTTTTTCTCTAACCAAAAAATGGTTCTGATCGGGTGCTTTCTCATAGCTGTAGCCAGGTGACACCATCATCCCATCCACACCCAGCTCAGTTAAAAAATCAAACAGGTCGGCCAACTCACTTGCATGCTCACCGTCGAACACAGTGGTGTTGGTGGTCACCCTAAAACCCTTTTCTTTGGCCGCTTTGATCGCAGCCACAGCTTTTTGAAACACGCCATCCCTGCAAACCAATAGATCATGTCTGGCTTCAAGCCCATCCATATGCACACTGAACGTTAAGTAACTTGAAGGCGTAAACTTATGTAAATTTTTCTCCAGTAAAATTGCATTTGTGCACAGATACACAAATTTTTTCCTAAAAATCAAGCCGTTGACAATTTCATCAATTTGGGGATGGATCAATGGCTCTCCCCCTGCCAAAGATACAACGGGAACACCGCACTCATGAACGGCATCAAAACATTCTTGAGGACTTAATGTCTTTTTTAAAACATCTTCGGGGTGTTGTATTTTGCCACATCCAGCACATTCGAGATTGCACCTGAACAAAGGTTCAAGCATTAAAACCAAAGGAAAACGCTTCCTTCCAGAAATTTTTTGCTTAAAAACGTAGGCTCCAACTTTAGCAACTTGTTTCAATGGCACAGGCATGGTTTTCTCTAACACATTATTTTTTTAATTTAAAGCATTGCGTGCTTCAAAGCAGCTTTTACGAACTCTCTAAAAAGCGGGTGAGCCTTTTGTGGCTTAGATTGAAATTCTGGATGAAATTGACATCCCAAAAACCAGGGATGGTCCCTCAATTCAATCATTTCAACAAGATCGTTCTCCACGAAACGACCGCTGATTTTTAGGCCTGCTTCTTCTAATCTGGAAAGATACGCGTTGTTCACTTCATAACGATGACGATGCCTTTCTTCAATGCGTGACTGACCATAAACTTGATGCGCCAAAGAACCTGGAAGCACCGAACATGGGTATGTGCCCAAGCGCATGCTGGCTCCTTTGTTTGAAATTCCTCGTTGTTCTTCCAAAAGTGAAATCACCGGATCAGGTGTTTGGGGGTCAAACTCAGTGGAGTTGGCCTTTGGTAAGTTGATTTTGTTTCTGGCCATTTCGATGACCGCACATTGCATGCCCAAACAAATACCAAAAAATGGAACACCCTGCTCTCTGGTGTATCGAATCACCTCAATCTTTCCTTCAATACCACGCTCACCAAAGCCGCCTGGAACAAGTACACCATGAACATTTTTCAAAATTTCAGAAACGTTTGACCGTGATACATCTTGAGAATTAACATACACGATGTTGACCTTTGAATCATTGGCGATCCCCGCATGGGTCAAAGCTGCATGTAGGCTTTTGTATGAATCAACCAAGTGAACGTACTTACCGACCACCGCAATGGTCAAAGCATGTTTGGGTTGCTTGATTTTTCTAACGATTTCCTCCCATTCTTTCAAATCTTGCGCACGTGTCCACATGTTGAGATTTTCAACAATTTTTTCATCCAGGCCTTCGTCCCGAAACATCAACGGTATTTCATACGTTGTTGGCACGTCCATCGCTGTGATCACAGCAGCCGGAGGTAAGTTACAAAACAAACCAATCTTGGCTTTGATATCTTTATCAAGCTGCCGATCGGTTCTGCATATCAAAATGTCAGGCTGTATACCGATTTGTTGCAAATTTTTGACCGAATGCTGCGTGGGCTTGGTTTTCAGTTCACCTGCAGCCTGAATGTATGGAACCAGAGTGAGATGAACATACAACGTGTTCTCTCTTCCCAATTCACCTCTAAATTGTCTAATGGCTTCCAGAAAAGGAAGACTTTCAATGTCACCCACCGTGCCACCGACTTCAATGATGGCCACATCGTGTCCCTTTGCATTCTCTCTGATTCGATCTTTAATTTCATTGGTGATGTGTGGAATCACTTGCACGGTTGCCCCAAGGTAATCACCCCTTCGCTCTTTATTGATCACGGCTTCATACACCTGACCCGTTGTAAAATTGCTCAAGCGCGTGATGTTTGCGTTCGTGTAGCGTTCATAGTGACCCAGGTCCAAATCCGTCTCCGCTCCATCTTTTGTCACAAAAACTTCACCATGTTGGTAGGGTGACATCGTGCCCGGATCAACATTGATGTAAGGATCCAACTTCTGATGTGTGATGTTCAATCCACGATGTTCCAATAAGGTGCCTATCGACGATGCCGCAATACCTTTACCCAATGAAGAAACCACACCACCCGTAACAAAAATAAATTTCGTTTGTTTCATGACCTACACCTCGCTGACATCATAATAAAAAAGGGGCAAAAAGCCCCTTCTTTTGTATAAAAAGTGATAAAAAATTTTATCGTTTTGAGTACTGGAATCTTTTTCTTGCTCCAGGTTGTCCATACTTCTTTCTTTCCTTTTGACGAGCATCGCGAGTGAGAAAACCGCCTTCTTTAAGTTTTGATCTTAATTCGGGATCAAAAGTTAAAAGTGCGTGCGCCAAACCACAATTGATGGCTTGTGCCTGACCGCTGATGCCACCACCGTTGACGTTCACGCGAACGTCAAATTTCTTTTCCATGTTCACCAATTTAAGCGCTTTAAGTGAATCGGTTTGCTGTGCTCTTTCAGGAAAATATTCTTCAAAGGCTCTTTTGTTGATTTCAAATCGACCTGTACCTTGATTCATGTAAACCCTGGCCACTGATGTTTTCCTACGTCCTGTACCTGTAAATTTATAAAATGCTTTTGGCATACCTTTTCCTTTGAATGATGATTAAATTTTCATTTCTTGTGGTTTTTGAGCTTCGTGTGGGTGACTTTCGCCAGCATAAACTTTAAGCTTTTTGATGATGTGTCTTGAAAGCCTGTTTTTGGGAAGCATGCCCCAAACGGCCAATTCAATCATGGATTCCGGTTTGGTTTGCAACACTTTCTCTGCGGGTTTACTTTTCATGCCACCACGATAACCTGAATAGTGATGATACATTTTGTTCGCCTTTTTTTGACCCGTCAACACCACTGAAGAGGCATTCACCACAATCACATGATCACCACAATCAACGTGTGGCGTGTATGTAGGTTTATCTTTACCCCTTAGCAAATTGGCCACCGTTGTAGCCAATCTTCCCAAAACCTGGCCTTTCGCATCGATAAGGCGATAGCCTCTGGTGACGTTTTCTTTCTTCTCAATGTAACTGTCTTTTCTCACTTTTTTACCTCTCTATAAACGCGCGAGTTTTAATTGGGATCGCTTTGCTTGTCAAGACCAAATTACTCGCACTGCGATTGCCCCACAAACGACACGTTTTGGTTTTGCATGGTTGCATGGATCACAACCCATAATTTCAAGGGAGGCGGATGATCCAAATTCACACTAAAATTAATTTCCAACACAGAGTTTGGCCAAATAACTGTTGGATTAAAGTATGTTAACATATTGTTATCATTTAATATTTTTTCATATTGATTGCTTTCTAGTTCAAGCAAAACCTCAAGGTTCGTTGGATTCAATACCTCGTTTAATGTGTTGGTGAGCACTAAACTCAAAGCGCATTCATCTACGCCATCATGAATGGCTTGAACCTCTAATGCTTGGGACCCAGTAACCAGTGCTTGATTTTGCGATATCGAAGTGGAACAAGACAACATATAAACACCTGTAATGATTAAATTTACAGCTTTAAAAACTGACTTCAATTTTCACCCAGACCCTTGACAGTTGACACACCCAACGACATAACACAAAAATGCCCATGAATAAAAGTGAACTGGTCACAAAAATTCACCAGGATATCAAAGTCAGAGGGATGTCGAAGTCTAAGATAGAAATAATGCTCCATCAGGTGTTTGATGCTTTGGCCAAAGGCATCATCAAAGATGGAAAATTCACCTATCCAAAGTTTGGATCATTGGTCTTGAGAAAAAGAAAGCCCAGATCGGCCCGCAACCCACAAACCGGACAAACCATAGAAATCCAAAGCCGTAAAACGATTGTGTTTAAGCCTTCTTTGGAACTAAAAAAAAATCTAAAATAGTCGCCGCTGAAGTAATCAATAAAAGGCTTGTATCTTGGGTTTTGGAAGAAAAAAGGGTCAAATCAATTGCAAGGTTTTGACAATTTCTTGTTTAAACTTTGCAAATGCTAGAGAGCCTCAAAAAGTGCCAGATGCGAGGCTTTGAGGCCAAATCGCCCACAGGTGGACTTCTAGTGAATCAAAGAAAAATACAGTTTTTTGGCTGTTGAAGAATTGTGCCAGATTCGAGGCCGCAGCGAGCGAGCCACCACAGCGTACTTAAAGTACGAGAGAATGGCGAGTGAGCGAGAACGAAGAAGATGGTCAATTATTCAACAGCCTCTCCAGTCCATTGAGGACGATTTGGCTGAGGGTAACGAAGCAGATGGTACTTTTTCAGGCCTGACTAAAATAAAATTCGTTTTTACAGTTTGTCCAACATCGTGTAATCAATGATGTGATGTTGGAGCTTTCTTTCCAAAAAAACAACGAGGAGGTCATTAAGCATTTGATCTCCAAAGAAACCACATCCATTGGACGGGCCAACACCAACGATGTGTGTTTACCAGACGCAGAAATTTCAAGAACCCATTTCACCATCCATAAGATACAGGATGACTATGTTCTGACGGATCGATCCACCAACGGCACTTTTGTCAATGGCAAGCGCGTTGTCAACCACAACTTGCAATTGGGCGATGAAATCAAAATCGGCAAGTGGATGATCTATTTGCTTCGA
>JAYRVV010000159.1:0-6762 GCA_041918415.1 Bdellovibrionota bacterium
ATTTATTTAAATTTGACTGATTTGCACTCAAGTGCCCAGATTCTAGATCGTAACGCTGCACCCAACAAAGCGTACGTGAAAAGTACGGATGGATGGAAAGTGAGCGAGTGTGAGGAATATGAACGTTGGTTAACTGTTCCATCACTTAACTGGTTTCGGTTGGAAAATCCGATTGTATAGAGCGTGTGAACGATTGGGTCTTGGATTGGTTTTGGGTGGATTTTTTTTCTTCAAACAGGGGTTGATTTCTAAGGTCAGTCACTTCTTTGTTTAACTGGTTGACCTTTTTGTTCAGTGACCTTAGCTCAAGTTTCTTTCGAAAAAGATCCAAAACGAAAAACAAACTTGAAAGCACAAGGCCAAGAACAAATGACAAAAACAAAGCCGTGGCCAAGTAAATTTCTTCTGTAGCATAACTGAGAAATTGGATTTTTACTGTCTGAGAGTTTTGAGACACAAACATGATGAGCAACATGACCACGCATGCAGTGACGACGATGGATAAAAGTCTTAAAAAGCCCTTCACAAGGTCTTATCTATACCATGGATAGGCACAAAGCTTAAAATTTTGACAAATTTTAAATACAAAGCGAGAAATAGAGTGTGCCCAAATTTTTGATCAAACTGCCAGACGGAACGCAAACCTCGTTTTTCACACAAGATGATGATGTCTTTATTGGGCGCATACCTTCCATCAATGATGTGTGCATCAATGATCCATCCATTTCTCGCCAGCATGCCCACATCAAGAAAAAAGACGGTGGCTACAGTGTTTATGATCTTAAAAGCCTCAACGGTTTGTTCATCAACGGTAAAAAGGTTTCCAAAGGGGTATTGGGGCACAAAGATGTGTTAAGGCTTGGCAACATCGACATCGAAGTGTGGCTGGATGATGAGTCCAAAAAAGACATGTCCGATGACATTGATCAATACGAGCAAACTCAGCTTCACAATAAAATAGAGTAGTGTTTTCAAACGAGATGGTTTGAAAATCGAACGTTAAAAGCTTTCATTGGAGCTTTTTTAGCCCGATGGCTTTGGCACGCTTTGTGCTTAATCCCTTGACCATGATTTGGAAAATTAAAAGTTGTGCATTGAACGGTTTTAATGTCCTTGCGGTTGATGTGGAGGTGAGCGTCCAAAGGGGAATGCCCAAGTTCGAAATCATTGGCCTTGCACAAGAGGCCGTCAAAGAGGGTAAAAAAAGAATTTTAACGGCTTTGGAGACAGTGGGTTTAACGTTTGAAAAAAAATCCATTGTTGTGAATTTGGCGCCGGCCTGTGTGAAAAAAGACGGGTCACATTTTGATTTGCCAATCGCATTATGTTTAATGAAGTCCAGTGGCATGCTGGATTCTAAATTCGACAAGCACATGATTGTGGGTGAGCTGAGTTTGGATGCCAGTGTTCAATCGGTGAAGGGGCTTTTGGCCATGGCGGATTTTGCTAAACAACAGCATCACCACGGCATTGTTGTTCCTCAATCAGGTTGTCAGGGTCTTGAACTGGTTAAAGGTTTGGAATGTTTGACTCTTGAGCACTTATCCGAAGTGATCAATCATCAGCCATTGAAACGATTTTGTGAAATTGGGACAGGACCAAGTGAGATTGCCAAGGTGGGCGATTGGAGCGAGGTGATGGGGCAGGCCTTTGCCAAGCGGGCTCTGGAAATCGCTGTAGCCGGTGGCCATCATGTGCTTTTGGTGGGTCCACCGGGTGTTGGTAAAACGTTCATGCTCAATCGACTGGTGGGGATCATGCCAGAGTTAAACGAAAAAGAACGATTGGAAGTGGCCAAAATTTATTCGTGTTATTTTCCCCAAATACAGACTCATTCGATTCGACCATTTCGAGCACCTCATCACCATGCTTCTTTGGCTGGCTTGGTGGGCGGAGGTCAGCCTTATCGACCCGGAGAGTATTCTTTGGCCCACAAGGGCGTATTGTTTTTGGATGAGATGGTTGAATTTAGAAGGGATGTTTTAGAAAGCTTGCGTGAACCGCTTGAGTCGGGCTACGTCAGTGTGGCCAGAGCCTCAGGAGTTTTTAAGGCACCTGCCTCGTTTATGCTGGTGGGTGCAACGAATTTGTGTCCATGTGGAAACTTGGGCCATGAGCAAAAAAAATGCCTTTGTTCTCAATCGAGCATTGATCGATACCGTCGCAAGCTGTCCAATGCGCTTTTGGATCGAATCGATTTGGTTGTGTTGATGGATCGGCCAAAATGGGACGAAGTGTGGTCAAAACAGCTCAATCCATCGAGCAGTGAACAAGTAAGGCAAAAAGTTTTACGTGCACAAAAAATACAGCGGGACAGACAAAGAGGTCTCAATGCAAGAGTTACGGGCAAAACCATTCGAAAACATGCCTTGGCCAGCGAAGCCACGTTGGCGCATTTAAAGGACATGGTTCAAAGGTATGCGTTTTCGGTTCGGGCCATGGAGAAACTTTTGCGTGTATCAAGAACCATCGCAGACATTGAAGGTGTCATGGCCGTTGAAATGAATCATCTAAGCGAAGCCTTGCAGTACCGAAGATGGGTCGAAGATCGCTTTTCTTGATGTTTTGGTTTATTTTGTAGCCGTGAAACGAAACATTATATTACTTGGTCAAGAAACCTTGACCATTGACAAGTGCGTGGCGTTGATGAAAAAGCAAGCGCGAGTTGTTTTAAGCAAAGATCAAAAACAAAAAATTCAAAACACACGATTTCGACTTGAAAAGAATTTACATCAAAAACAAAGTATTTATGGGGTCAACACGGGCTTTGGAAATTTAAAAAACATCGCAATCGATGAAAACAAACTGGATGAATTGCAGATCAATTTGATTCGATCCCACTGCGTGGGTGTGGGTGAATGCCTCAATGAGGAAACAGTCAGACTGCTGATGTTGTTAAGGGCCAATGTTTTGGCCAAGAATTATTCTGGCATCAGACCCATTTGGATCGAGCGACTGATTCAGTGCCTTAACAACAATTGGATTGCTCAAATACCCTCTGTGGGCTCGGTTGGAGCGAGCGGTGATTTGGCTCCTTTGGCTCACTTGGCTTTGTGCTTGATGGGTGAGGGAGATTTTTTAGTCAATGGTAAAAAAATTCGTGGTGAAAAACTTTTTAAGAATAAAACTCAATTTAAGGCTAAAGAAGCTTTAAGTTTAATCAATGGAACACAGCTGATTCAAGCGCATGCGGTTGTGGCTTTAAATCAAGCCTCAACACTTTTTCAAAGTTCGGTGTTGTTGGCGGCTTTGTCGATGGATGCTTACCGTGCTTCTTTAAGTCCATTTGATGCAAGGTTGTTGGCATTGAAACCTCATCAAGGTCAAATCAAGGTTGGCCGATGGATCACGCGTCTTTTAAAATCCAGCGCAATTTTAAAGTCACATGCCAAGTGTGACCGTGTTCAAGATCCTTATAGTTTTCGCTGCATCCCTCAGGTCTATGGTTCAGTTTTAGATGCAATCGAATTTGTACAAAAAACGGTTGAGACTGAAATCAATTCAGTCACCGACAACCCCATTTATTTTGCCAACTCAAACGAATTTATTTCAGGTGGTAATTTTCATGGGCAGGCCATCGCCAGTGCGATGGATTTTTTAGCTTTTTCATTATGTAATTTAGTTTCAATGTCAGAGCGACGCGTGTATCGCTTGTTAAGCCCTGACGGTGATCAACGGCCCTTGGCTTTGGTTCAAAACGCGGGCTTGCAAAGTGGATTGATGATGTTACAAGTTACACAAGCGGCCTTGGTCAATGAGTGCAAGGCTTTGGCTTATCCGGGTTCTTGTGATTCGATTCCAACTTTTATGGATCAAGAAGATCACGTCAGCATGGGGCCTTTTGCAGCGAGAAAACTTTTGATGATATTGAATAATGTATCTTATGTTTTAGCGATTGAAGCCTTGGTGGCTGCGCAGGCTTTAGATTTTTTAAGACCGCTACGTAGTTCAAAGGCGATTGAATCCGTGTTTGATTGGATTCGAATCAAAAGCCCAAGGGTGACGAAGGATCGCGTGTTGTCCAATGATTTGCAAGTGCTGGCTTTTGAATTGAGTGAGGGGCGCTTGTTGGCTATTAAAAACCTTTCGTCATTTTTTAATGGCCCATGAAAACATTGATTGAAAACATAGGGTGCTTGATCACGATGGATGAATCGCGTCCAATGATTTTGGATGCCACGGTCTTGATTGAAGATGAGTGCATTGTGTGGTGCGGGTTAAGAAAAGATTTTCGAGACCAAAAGGTGGATCAACGGATCGATGCGAGGGCTTGCTTGGTTAGTCCCGGCTTGGTGGACTGTCACACGCATCTTATTTTTGATGGGGATCGAGCCAAGGAATTTTTTTTAAGGGCGCAGGGTCATAGCTATGAGAGTATTTTACAAAAGGGTATGGGCATTCATGAGACGGTTGAAAAAACACGTCGAGCTAGCAAAGAAAGTTTGCTTGAGCAGATCAATGAAAGATTGAATCTTTTTTTAAAATTCGGCGTCACCAGTGTTGAAATTAAAACCGGCTATGGTTTAAGTTTTGAAGATGAGATCATGCATTTGAATTTGATCAAACAATATCAAGGGGATGTGGATTTGCGAGCAACGTTGATGGCAGCGCATGTTGTGCCAAAGGAATATAAAAACAAAAAGGAAAAATACGTTGAATTGATCACACAAAAAATCATTCCATACGTCAGTCAACATTGCTTGGCTTATGCCTGTGACGTGTTTTGCGACTCAAACGCTTTTAATTTGGATGAAAGTCGAATCATTTTAGACTGTGCCCAAAAGCATGGCTTAAAAATCAAATTGCACGCTGATCAATTAAGCGCGTATGGGGCCACAAGGTTGGCGCATCAATTCAATGCCTTAAGTGTCGATCATTTGGATTATGCCAGTGATGAAGATTTGCGTTTGCTTTTAAACACGCAGACGGTTTGTGTTTTGATTCCTGGTTCTGTGTTTGCAACGAATAAAACGCATTATGCCAATGCCAACAAAATGATTGAGATGGGTTTGAAGGTTGCGATTTCAACCGATTGTAATCCAGGTTCAAGCCATAGTGAAAATCTGCCCTTGGCCATGACCTTGGCTGCGTTGAAAATGAAAATGAATCCGATGGATGTATTCAAGGCAGTTACGCTTAACGCTGCCTTGGCGATGGGTTTACATGACCGAGGTCAGATCAAAGTTGGTCAATTGGCTGATCTGGTTGTTTGGAATGAAAAGCAAGCGGAGTCCTTGATGAGTCACTATGGTTGTTCTCTGGCCAAGCACGTGATCAAAAAAGGCAGGTTGTTGTTTTAATCATTCGGGTCCAGGCCTGCGTCCATCGAATCACGAATTAGATAGGACCCATTTTGGTCATTTGGTGTTGATACATCTCACCCCATATGGCACCCAATGCAAAATATACCCCAAATGTAAAATCGACACCAAGTTTCGTAGACGCAAACTTGGCGAAAGTATCTAGGGACAGTTTTAATTTACCACCTTTTAGCATTTCAAGCTCATCATTTCTTAAAGAAACTGCTGGAATTTCACCATCTTTGATGAATAACTCGAATTCTTCATAAGAACATTGAAGTATAATTTTTTGACCAATATCAAGCATGGTTTTCAAATTTGCCACATCGCTTTGCTCAATATTAATTTTTTGTTTTATGTAATCTGTGTATTCTTTCTTAAATTTATCCAGCGAATCTTTTTTAGAGTTCCTCACATTTTCATAAGCTTGTTTTATCATTTGATCATTATTGCTGATGTGCATACATGCTCCTTTATTTAAATGATGTTAATGTTGTCCTGTGGCCCAATTAAAACCATCTTCAAAGCCAGATTGAGCAGTCTCTGGGTGATCTATACCTGCTTTAGCAATAACCAGTGCGGTTGCAACAGCGGGGTGCATCTCGACAAAAGTTATAAGAAGACCCAACGCTTGTGATGCCAAAGCTTTAGCACGTTTTCCACCCATTGCCCAAAAAGGAGATAAACCACCAAATACTTTACTGAGTTGTTTGTCAGAAAGCTTGATGGGACCGATTTGATCAAGCCAGTCTGAGTCATTGGCTGAAAAAATATTGATCACTTCTTTGTATTTTTTTTCATCAAAGTCCAAACCGACATTTTTTGCGATCTCAATAACTTTGTTTTGACCCATATGCTCCAAAGTATATTTGCTATAATTCCTAAGTATAAAAAGACCTTGTTTTATATTGTTTTCTTTATTGTTTTGCATTTTTCCTTTCTTTTTTTAATTACTTAAATCCACCCTTAAATAGATCTTAGGTTTATGAAGAACAAAATTTAAAAAATATTCTGGATCACTAATTTTTAAAAAATCGCTGATCCACGGTCGATTGATATCTCCATTTTGATTTGAGCATGCAATTCTTAATCGATAAAGGTCTTTTAGAATTTTTATAGAAAAAGTTGAGCATTGTTCGTAATGATAAACACGGCCATTTGTTGATAGTTTAAATGTTAGCGAAAGATCATCTTTATCCTTTATTTCAACTTTCACTGATTCAACCATACGTTTATTGTTTTGCATTTTCGATAATTGCAAAAGAGCAGATTCCATTCGACTTTCAAGAAGGTCTTGATCAAAATCACTTAAATTTTGCGCATAAGCACTTACATAAAAAAACATAAAGAAAGGAATGCAAAACAAAAGCAATCTATATTTTTTTAAGTCACTTCTTATTTTCATAATGTTTTCGACGTAATAACATAGTAAACCATTTTTTTTTTTTTTTTAAAAATTAAA
>JAYRVV010000160.1:0-2070 GCA_041918415.1 Bdellovibrionota bacterium
ATAAGACTTTTGAAAAAATCAACAGGTTCCAAAATCTCCTTACCTCTTTGTGGGTGTGCTTTAAACAAATCAATTTGTTCGATGGTGAGCGGTTTGGAACAGTTTAAGGTCGATAAATCTACGGTGAGTTTACCAATGTCATGAAGCAAAGAAGCATCAACAATGTTTTTCGATTCTTCGCAACTTAACCCCATTTCATTGACAATCCAAGACGTAAACATTTTCACTCTTTCTGAATGACCAGCGGTGTAGCGATCCTTGCTTTCCAGAGAACGAGTTAAGCCCAACATGCTGTTGAAAATCGAAGCTCTGATTTGATCCAACTGAGGTGAGCCGCTGTTGTTTGCATAAGTCGACAAAAATTCAAAAAGTTGCTTTTTGTTATGAAAATCAAAAGCCATTTTATCCATGGCACGATTTATGGAAGAATTCAGTTTATGTAATTGATGAGGATAAACTATAAAATCAAACAAACCAAAACGCATGGCTTTCGTGCAAAAATCCAACGAAGCGTCCAGGGATATGAAAATGGTTTGCAACACGTTGTTGTTTTCCTCTAACCATTCCAGCACTTCAAAGGCGTTGGGGTATGAAGACTGGGTCACTTGCAATAGCGCCGAATGTTTTTTGTATGAAATCTCATCTATGGTTTGAGCGATGCTTTGGGTCTCAGTAAGATCAAATTTAGGATTGATGACATTTAAGATTTTTTGAGTATCAATGCCATGCTGGTTAAATACCAGTACTGATTTTTTAGATCCATTTTGATACATCAGTACGTCCTTGATTGTGTTTTGATGATTTCATCGGTGATGGTTGTTTTTGACTCGTGTAATTTTTTCTCCATCGAGTTTATTTTTTTCAATTGAGTTTGTATTTGATCGCCCTGTGATTCGATCAGATTGCTGTTATTCATTTGATTCAAAATGTTTCTGGCTTGAAGACAGTAATTTAATCCATCATGAGTGATGTTCAGTTGTTCTTGAAGCAATTCGAGTGAAGCTTCCTTGAGTTGGTGGCCAATGGATTCTTCTTGTGAAACGGACGCAGAAGCTTGATGATAATATTTGTTTTGTAAAAAAGAAAAGCGCTCTTTGAGTTGATCCACTTGGTTTTGTCTCTTGTTTTGTAAAATTTGATGATTTTTATTGAGAGAGAATAGTTCGTTGTTCAAGCGGGCCACTTCTTGGTTGGTTTTTGAGTGGCTTGAAATGTTGGGTTGATTCACAATGGTGTTGGATGCGACCAGTTCAGATTTATCTGATTTTAAAAAGTCTCTCCAAGAGGCCATGGTTTCGTTATCACCAAGAAAGCGTAAAATATCCTTTGCAAAAGCGTTTTGTCCCATTGAAATGTAGTTGATGGGTAGGGCAAAATTCAGTCCTTGAGCATCCGACACAATGAACGTGTTGACGCCGACCACTTCACCTTGCTCATTGATCATGGGGCCACCTGAATTTCCTGGATTGATGGCCACATCCGCCTGTAAATAAGCGATTCCTTTAATGTTTCTTCCAACGAAACTCACCACCCCCTTGGTCACTGTAAAAGAAAGACCATGAGGAGCTCCAATGGTCCACACGGTGTCGCCTTGGTTCAATGTTGTGGCATCACCGATTTTTAAACAATCAAAACCGGTGCCTTCAATTTTTATCAAAGCGAGATCCAAGTTTCGATCCTGCTTGACCACTTTGGCTTTGTGTTTGATTGCGTCTTGAGTAACAACAATCACATTTTGTACTTTTTCTATCACGTGAAGATTTGTGATGAGGTAACCATCCGAATGAATGAAAAAAGCAGAGCCAGTTGCATGATCGGATAATATGGTCGCAGTGGATTTAACCAAATTTCGAATGTGCACCTGTCGATCGGGTTGATGGATGGTTGGTGTTTGTTCAACTTTTTCGCTTGGGTTGATGGTTAAGGCCGTGGGTTGGGTGTTTGTTTTATGAAAATAGAAAAACAAAGCAACCATGGCGACGAGCAATTCCAAGCTGTAAATCAGGGCCTTGCTCAATAGATGATTTTTAGGTTTTGCGTCGTGTGCCTGGCTTTCAAAGTGACACTGCG
>JAYRVV010000161.1:0-11277 GCA_041918415.1 Bdellovibrionota bacterium
GTGATGGCTTAGCATATTAATTTTGGGGACAATCCCCCTTCCCTTAGTGTTCATCCAACTGCGGTCTTAAAATCAAACCCAGCCTGTTCGATTTTCAGTCTCAATTTAAAACCTTACGGGGATTGTCCCCATTTTGATCTCCTAACTACATGTAATTATTAAATTATTCGATTGGCAAGGTTATTGCATACAAAGAAAACATGGCCAGACTACCAAGATATCTTACAGTTCAAGACAACAGCGTGGTTCACAAAATATACAACACACACAACAAAGAATGGACCATGCATCACTCAATTGAAAAATCCATGTACACAAATATTTTAAACGAAAGCATGAAAGTAAAAAAAACAAATAAATTACAAGCCATATGCATCATGTCCAATCACACCCATGAAGTATATCTGATTGAAAAAGTTCATGAATTTTCAGAAATGTTAAGAAAGCATCATGGAAAATATGCACAAAACTTTAATAAAAAATACAATCGATCAGGAAGAGTACAAAATGACCGAGCCAAAATCATTCAGATCGAAGATGAATCACATGAGATGTTAGCTGTATTCTATTCTCACGCCAATCCAATTAGAGCCGGCATTGTTAAAGATGCAAGCCAATACATTTGGTCTACGCATATGTTATACGCATTTGGAAAAAAAGCATCTTGGATGAAAGCTATTCATTTTAAATTTCCTGATTGGTATCTAAAACTTGGAAAAACAGTTAAAGAAAGAAGAAAGGTTTATAGAAGTCTATTTGATAAATATCTAAGAAAATATGGATTAATTAAAATCAACCATAACATATATGGTTTTGGAAGTGCCGATTGGCTTAGTCTTAGAAGAAAAGCTGCATTGGACATCTTATCTAAAAGAAAACCCAAAACAAACAGCAGCTGATAATGTTTTGTCTTTAAAATGTTCTTCAATCATGATTTGTTTATCTTAATGGGGATAAATGCAGGCATTGCTTTGCTTTCATTTTTATGAACATATTCAACTTAATGAATGTCTTTACAAACTTACTTCCTGAATTGTCGTGCAGCTCACTTTGCTTGCTTAAAATTTTTATTTTCTATCATTCTTAAAAGGATTTTTAACAAATCAATCGTAAAGCTACCTAAGTGCTTGCATTTTTTACAAAATGGGGATTGTCCCCATTTTTATCTGGTGGTTTTGAGAGATTGAAGGGACATGATCATAAACAGCACCAACCAGACCACTGACACCATCAGAAAACTTGATGAAGCTTGAAAGCCAAGCCAAACATCATCATAATTCAAAGCATTTCGAATCAGCGAAACAAAATAATACATGGGATTTAAATAAACGATCAGCTTTAACCAAAACGCCGTTTGTGCATGAATCGGAAAAACCGCGCTGGACATCATCCACATCGGCATCAATATTAAGTTCATCAAGACATGAAACCCTTGAATGGATTTTGATCGATATGCCATAAAAAAACCTAAAGTCGACATCGAAAACGACACCAAAAACAAGCACACAAACAAAAACAAAAATTTAATCACCGCCATTGATACTCCAATCAAAGGCGCAAAAAGGATCAACAACAAAACTTGAATCAATGACAACGTCGTTGAACCTATAACTTTACCAAGCAAAATGTTTACTCTCGATACGGGCGAAACTTCAATGGCCTGCAAAAAACCTTCGTTTCTATCTTCAATCAACGTGATCATTGAAAAAATGGTGGTGAACAGTAAAATCATGGCCAACATGCCTGGAAAAAAATATTGAGAATAATTGCCCACATTCGATGTTTCATCAAAAAACGACTTTGAAAAACCCGTACCCAGAACCAACCAAATGATGATCGGACTTAAAAGCGCCCCCAAAACCCTTGTTCGATCCCTGTAAAACCGAATCCATTCTCTACAGGTCAAAGCTTTGATGGGATCAAACATGTTTCCTTTGCTTTGAATAATAATAATAAACATCTTCCATGTCCGGATGTCTCACAGAAATCTCTTGCACCTGATCAAAATATCGGTTCATGAATTCTTGAACTTTATCCTTACTTTTTTGGCTTCGAATCATCAGTCTTTCCTGCTTTTCAAATACATCATATCCATCACTTTCCAACCTGCGTTTAAATACATCAATCGTATTGGGTTTAATCATGATCGTCTGAAAATCCAGAGGGTCAATCAACTTTTGAACCGAATTTTGAACAACAATTTCACCAGCACTTAACAAGCACACCCAATCCGATTGATTGGCTTCGTCCATGTGATGGGTTGAAAAAATAATGGTCTTGCCTTGTTGATTAAGTTTTTTTAATAAAACCCAAAGATGCATTTTAGATTGAATATCCAAAGCATTGCTCGGCTCATCCATGACGAGCACCTCCGGATTGGTCAGCAAGGCCTTGGCCAACTCTGCCCTTCGCTTTTGTCCACCAGACAAATGCATCACCCATTGATGTTCAATGTCCTCTAAATCAAAATCGACCCTGATTTGACTGTAAGAAGTTTCAATATCTTTTTTGCTAAGTCCATGAAGATGACCAAATAGAAAGATGTTCTCTTTGACTGTTAATTTTTTATCCAAGCTTGGATTTTGAAAAGTCACGGCAATTTTTTTTCTGATTTTTGATAAATGATCTTTAGAATACTGAATTTCATCCATGCTGACTTGACCATCATAATCCAAAATGGCCGTGCTAAGGATTTTTAACAATGTGGTTTTTCCGCTTCCATTGCTTCCCAACAGACAAAAGATTTCGCCTTTGCGTATGGTTAAGTTTACATTGCAAAGAACTTTTTTTTCTTTTGAATATGAATAATTTAAATTGTTTATTTTAATCATGGCTTATTTTAGAGTGACTATAAACAACACATACATGATGGGCAAATAAACAATCGAAGCAAGCAGCACTTCTTTTGCATGTTTAAAATTGTTTTGTAGATTAAGCCTAAACGACATGACCATGAACAACACCCCTAACATCAAAGAACAAATCAAGTAATAAAAATTGGTAAAATCAAATAAACTGGGCAATACAGAAATCATTAAAAGCAAAAAAGTGTAAATCAATATGCTTCGCGTGGTTTTAAAATATTCAAGCGTGTTGATGCCAAGCACTTTGAAACCCGCCGTTTGATAATCTTTGGCATACATAAGCCCTATCGCAAAAAAGTGAGGAAACTGCCACACGAACAACAACAAAAACATCAAAACACCTTGAAAGCTTACTTCGCCAACATTGCTCACTTCACCAAGCAGCACCGGAAGCGCACCTGGAAAGGCTCCGATAAATGTGCTTAAGTAAGTTTTTTTCTTCAATGGGGTGTAGATCAATGTGTATGAAAAAAATGATAAAGCAGCAATCCAGGCAGAAAGTGAGTTGATCTGTACATAAAACAACAACACACCGATGATGAACGTCAAAGCGCATGCCAAGAGCACCGAATTTTTTTCCAGCATTTTTCTTGGCAAAGGTCTATGCTTGGTTCTTTCCATCAATGCGTCTTCATTGATTTCAATGAGCTGATTGAATGCGCTGGCGCTGTATGAAACCAAAAACGTAGCAAGAAGCATGACAACCATCTTAAAAACGCTGTTCACATCATGAAGCAAATAACCCGCCAGTGCGCTGATACAAACCATCAAAGTCACACGAGGCTTGCCCAGTAACCAAAACGATCGAATGTGGCTTGTTTGATTTAGGCCCGCCTTTTTCAACACCGTCAAAAACATCACCACACTTAGGGCCAGAATCAAAGCCCCTGTTAACACATGAAACGAAGTGATGAGGTGCAGCTTTTGTGACCACACCACGAAGGCCCCCAAAAACAACTGAACGTTCAAAAGTAAAAGCAATAGAAATGAAAAGAGTTTGAAATGTTTATCGTCTTTTTTTCTCCAATAAAAATAAATAAACCATGAAGCCGCATAAATCACAAAGCCCCATACCCGATGGAGAAAATGAACCAGAACTTGCTGATTGAACATGGGAGGCAAGAGTCGACCAAAAGACAAAGGAAAATCCGGTATGGCAAGGCCCGCTTGCAAGTGTCTAGTGATGGCTCCCAAAAGCAATTGAATCATAACCAAAAGTAAGAGCATGAATTGCACATAAACCGCTTTATTCAACTTGACGTGATCAACATGCTTGATGTTTAAATAAAGTGGCGTTTGAATCCACGCAATTGCAACCATGATGCAAAAAAATGTCTGGCCAAGGCAAGCATGCGCGACAGAAATGCTTGTGGGCAATAAATACAAAACGGTGATGCCACCCAAAAGGGCTTGAATGACAACCGCAAACAAAGCCAACCAAGTAAGTTTTTTGACCGTTTGTGATTTTGCGTGTTTAGCAGCCACGAAGACCAAGATGAGTGTCAAAATACCCACAGTACCGGCAACCATGCGGTGTCCGTGTTCATAAAAAACACCTCCCACCATGGGAGGAAAAAATTGTCCATATGACAATGGCCAATCAGGCACCGCTAAACTGGATTGAGTGCTGGTCACCATGGCCCCAGCAAAGACCAAAAAACACGTGCACAGAGCACAGAAAACCGAAAACAAAAACAAGCCTTGGTTTCTAAAATAACTGATCATCTCGTGCTTTGTGGTTTAAAAAAACAAGCGTTTTGCTTGATTGAAACAAACAAAACGCTTGTAAAGTTTTAGTTATTTTGAAGCTCCATCGCCTTTGTAATCAAAGTCGATTTTTGCATCTTTACCGGCTTCAACAGTCACGCTGGCATCCATGACACCATATTTTTCATGCCATGCTTGAACCGTGTACTTTCCAGCAGGAACATCTTTAATCGTGAAGTTTCCTGTCGCGTCTGAAACGGCAAACAAGGGGTGTTCAACCACGTTAGCGTAAGCATTCATCCAAGGATGCACATCACATTTAAATTTTGCTCCGATTTCAGGTTTTGCAAATTTCTTTGTCATTTTCATATCCTTCATCGGCATACCCAAATTGAATTGAGAGTTAATCTTTGGCATTGCATGCACATTGTGCAAGGTTGGATCTGAATTTCTAATTTCCAAATTCTGATTCACTTGAAGGCCAAACACATGAGGCGAGTACGTGCAATTTTTTTGATCAAACACAACCACAACATTTTCTGCAGGTGTTGGGTATTTTTGAGTTAAACCGTCTTTGATGTAAACAAAAACGTTTTTAAGTGTTTTGTTGGGATTGACCACTACCGTTTCAGAAAAAACCGGTGTTTTATTCAAATTGGCACATTGAGGATCCGCGCTCATGGAAATCTTATTTGGCGTGGGTGCAGAACCAGAAAACTTAATCGAACCAGAAACATTGGCAGCCATTGAAATGCCAACGCTCAATGCGAACATGGATATCACTATCTTTTTCATCATTCCTCCGAAATCATTAAATAAAAGTTGTGCCAAAAGGCATACCCTTTTGGCGCGGGGAATATAGCCTAAACTCTCATAAAATCAAGTCAAATGGCTTGACGAAGCGTCATTCAAAGTTTATTTTCCCAGCCCGTGAAAAAAATTAAAGTCGCCATCAATGGTTTTGGACGCATAGGACGCTGCGTCTTTAGAATATTAACGCAACGACCTAACATTGAGATCAAAGCCATCAATGATTTGGGACCAAGCGATGTTTTGTTTCACTTAACCAAGTACGACAGCAACTATGGCCCTCTTCCTTTTGATCTGAAATTGACTGACAAACGATTTCTTTACAATCAAGGCGAGTGCCTGCTCTATCAAGAAAAAGATCCCTCAAAACTCATGTGGCACAAACATGATGTGGATGTTGTCATAGAGGCCACAGGTGTGTTTAAAAAACGCAAAGATTTACAAATGCACCTCGATGCGGGTGCCAAAAAGGTCATTCTTACGGTACCGGCCAAGGATGAATTGGACGGCACCATTGTTTTAGGCGTGAATGAAAACACTTTGTCAAAATCCATGAAATTAATCTCCAATGCATCTTGCACAACCAACTGCCTTGCTCCAGTGTTAAAAATATTAGATGACCATCTCAAATTAAACAACGCTTTGATGACCACTGTTCATGCTTACACCAATGACCAACGAATACTGGATTTGGAACACTCAGATTTAAGAAGGGCCAGAAGCGCAGCCATCAACATCATCCCAACCAGCACCGGAGCCGCCAAAGCCGTTGCGCTCGTGATGCCTCACTTGAAAAACAAGTTGCATGGCATGGCTGTTCGAGTGCCGGTTTCAGTGGGTTCTTTGATCGATGTGGTTTGCCATGTTCAAAATAAAACTGATGCTGACAAGGTCAATCAATACCTTCATTTTGCCAGTCAAAGCACGCACAAAGGCATTGTGCAATTTAGTTTAGATCCACTGGTTTCCAGTGACATCAAAGGCAATCCACATTCAGCCATTGTTGATTCAAAGCTCACTTATGTGCATGACGAACGAACGGTCAAAGTCATTGCATGGTACGACAACGAATGGGGCTATTCTTCTCGTGTTTGCGATTTAATTGAACGATTGGTTTTTTAACAATCCCATTTTTCTTCCCACCTTTTCAAAGGCCAATAAAACTTCATCAAGCATTGCTTTTGTGTGTGCTGCACTGATTTGTATTCTCAACCTTGCATGTCCATCAGGCACAACCGGATGACCAAAACCCGTGACAAATACCCCTTCTAAAAGCAAAGCTTGACTCATTTCGATGGCCAATTGGGTCTTTCCAACAATGATGGGAATGATGGGGGTTTGTCCCTGAAGGGGTTTAAAACCAAGCTCGGTTATTTTTTTTCGAAAATAGTTTGTGTTTTCTCTCAATTGATCAAGCCATTGGGGGTTTGATTGTAAGCATTCAATGGCCGTATAAAACCCGGCCGCCAAGGCAGGTGCAATGGAGTTTGAAAACAATTGTGGTCTTGCCCTTTGTACAAAAAAATCGATGATGTCTTTTTGGGCACAGATAAATCCGCCCATGGCGCCACCCAAGGCCTTGCCATAAGTGCCCGTCAAGATATCGATTTGACCTTGAAGTCCAAAATGCTCGATGATGCCTTGGCCACTTTGACCAAGCACACCCATTCCATGCGAATCGTCCAGAACCAAAATGGCATCAAATTCATTTTTGATTTGTACAAGTTCATCGAGTTTAGCCATGTCTCCTTCCATCGAAAAAACACCATCGCTCACGATGACTTTTGTTTCATGGCTTGAATTGGTTTTGAGTATGCTTCTAAGCTCTTTCATGTCGCTGTGCGGATAAACCTTCTTATTCGAGCTTTTTAAAAGTTTCATGCCATCAATGATGGAAGCATGATTAAGTGCATCAGAAACAATTAAATCTTCAGGCCCAAACAAGGTCTGAAAAACGGCCTCATTGGCGTTCCAGCATGACGTAAAACTAGTGCTGGCCTCAAAATTAAAAAATTGAGCGGTTTTCTCTTCCAATTTTTTTAGCCAATGATGATACCCACATATAAATTTCACCGAACTTGTTCCAAATCCATACTCAAGCAAAGCGTCTCTTGCAGCTTGGACCACCTTTGGGTGATTGCTTAGACCCAAATAATTATTGGAAGACATCACAATCACTTGCTTTCCTTGCATGTTCACCACAGGCCCCTGTGCAGAATTGATACAATGTAGTTGCTTATAAACCCCATCTTTTTTAAACTGTTCAATGGAATGTTTGATTTTTTCAAAAAATATTTTGCTCATGGCTTCACTCTTGTATTGTTTTTGATGTTTACGTTACCAACAACATCCGATCAGACTTACGCCAAAGAAAATGACATGCCCCAAATCATATGTCACGAAGATTTTGCCTGCCCAGATGAGTTGATCCCTAGAATTGAATTTTGGGCAAGCATTTATTACAAACACGACGAAAACAGCGCGGTGTTTCATGACGCCAAAAGACCTTCACGCATTTATTCAGTGATTCAAAGTTTAGAGCCATGTAAAAAAATTGAGAGTGATTCAACTCAAAACCAAATGGTTGAAGATGAACGAGATCGCATCAAAAGGCTTATTAAGCAAGTGGCGCAAAAAAAATCAAAGGGCGATATTCAATTTGACGCTCAAGAATCCACAGTGCTTGATTTGTTTGATTCGGTCACTGATCAAGAAATGCTCGATGCCGTGTTGGATGTTCGCTGTCAGACAGGCGTTTCCAATCATTTTCAAAAAGGTCTTGAATTGTTTTTAAGCGTTGAGAAAAACATTGAAACCATTTTAAAGGACCATGGTCTAAGTTTGGAAATCAAGTACCTTCCTTTTGTAGAATCTTCATACAATCCAAAAGCATTGTCCAGGGCGGGAGCCGCTGGCTTGTGGCAGGTCATGCCCAAAACCGCTCCACACTTGGGTTTAAAAGTCAACGCCAGCATTGATGAGCGTTTTGACATTGTTCGATCAACCATGGCCGCAGCCAAATATTTTCGTAATGCCTATGATAAACTTGAGCAATATTTTGTCTCAAATCAGCCCATTCAAAACAATCATCTGGGACCCTTTGTGATCACTTCATACAACTATGGCATCAGCGGAGCATCAAAAATGATCAAGCAAGTGGGTACCAATTTCATGGATGTGCTTCAATCATATCAAAGTAAAAGATTTCGCGTAGCCGTTCAAAATTTTTACGCAAGCTTCATCGCGGCCAGACATGTGGCGATCAACCACAAATATTTTTTTGGTGAGATCAAGAAAAAACCATTTGATCAAAACATAAAATTCAAAATTGACTCCCCCATTTCGGCAAAACAATTGTCTCATCATTTAAACACCCCCATGGATGAATTGATGGACCTAAACCCGTCTCTGACCAAAAAAGTATGGGACAACCGCGTGTACATTCCTGAAGGTTTTGAGCTTAAATTGCCTCAACATTTTAAAAACAAAAAAGATTTGTTGGCAAAAATTTCAAGTTTGAAGATTGAATCATTGGATTTTAAAGAAGAGCTTTACAAAGTTAAAAAAGGCGACAATGTTTGTTCCATTGCAAAACAATATTCGGTGCCCTGTCAAAATGTCATCGATGAAAACAAGCTCACGGCCAGAGGCTTGATTCGCATTGGCCAATGGTTAAGCATCCCATCAAAAATCTCTGATCAGCAGGCATTTAAAATGGCCAAATTGGAAAAACTGGGGCCTTCTTTGCCGATTGAGATTGAACTTAAAGAACAAAAAGCTCCCAAAGACATCACATTGGATGAGTTGTTTCATTCATTTGGCATAGGCGAAAACTACAACGTTCATGAAAAATACGATTTGGATAAAAAGAAGTTCAATCATTTTATTTTGGTTCAAGATCAGGAATCCTTAATCCACTACACACAATGGCTTGGATTGGACAGTGTTGAACCCATCCTGGCAAACAATCAAATTCATCACAACAACTTAAAACTGGATCAACAAATCTTTTTACCCATTTTGGATAAAAATCAAGAGAACGTTTTTTTAAGACAAAGATTGGAATATCACAAAACCATAGAGGATGAATTCAAAGCACGTTTTTCCCTTCAATCAAAATCATCATACAAAATCAAAGCCAATGAATCCCTAGAGGACATTGCCAAACGTTTCGATTTGCCTATATGGCTTTTAAGAAGACTTAATCCCGGCCTTGACTTGAATCTTGCCAATCAAGACATTGTGATTGTATCTTTGATTGAAAATCAAAATCATCAAATCCAAGTTGATTAAGAACCTTCATCAAATCTTTGTGCGGCCTTGAGCGAAAGCATCTTGGCTTTTGTTCAATCGGACAAAGAAACGACAGTTCAAAAGCATGCAGAAAATGACGATCCAAGCCAAATCGATCCATCTGTTTTTGTTTTGCACTTTGGTACAACTTATCCCCCACCAATGGCCAGCATTTGGATTGAAGGTGCACCCTAACCTGATGCATTCGACCTGTTAATGTTTTCACCAACAACAAAGAAGCTTGCTCACAATGATGCAGGACTTTGTACCAGGTGACGGCCTCTCTGGCCTTAGATCTAAAACGTGTGTTTTGGTCCACAACCACCATTTTTTTTATGCTTTTGGGGTGGTGGGCTATGGGTGCATCGATCTTGCCTTCACCTTGGATGTCGCAAAGGACAAGGGCCAAATACAGTTTATGGATTTTTCTCTCATCAAAACATTTCCTAAGGGCCACAAAGCCCTTTTGTGTTTTTGCAACCAGCATCAAACCCGATGTGTCAGTATCTAACCTGTGAACAATCCCGGGCCTTAGCGGATCTTCACCGACATTCATGATTTGAGGGTGATCATAAACAATGGCATTGGCCAGTGAATGTTGATCATTGAATTGATTGGGGTGCGTGGGTAAATGTGCAGGTTTATCGACAAGCATGTAGTCATCATAATCAGCGACCAGCGTGTACTGATGTTGACACGGTACGATGGTTCTCTCCTTAGAATGTGTGAAAGATGCAATGCTGATCTGATCCTTGCGATTTAATTGCGTGCTTTTTTTGGCTTTCTTGCCATTGACTTCAATTGCGCCCTGCTCAATGATTTGTTGAATGTATTGTCTGGACATGCTTGGCCAAAGCCTAGAGAGATAGACATCCAAGCGAAGCGGTTCTTCTTCTATGTATTCTAATGTTTGAGATTGCACTGGCATTTTTTTAATTTCACCAACACTGTGGTATAGTTTTTTTCATGAAAAGACTTAGGCTTATAGCATTAATCACGTTTTTATTTCAATCTGCTTTGGCAAATGATTGGTTTTGTTCAATAAAAAACCATCATAACCATCAAGATTTATCATTGACCACACAGTTTGGCATCATGAATCTTAGGGATCATCCCAATTTCACCGAAGATCATACCCTCTCGCTTGGAGCCGGCGTGCTTTATCATGTTACGCCTTTGATCGGTCTTTACGTTCCTTTTGATCATCAAAACATCAATGATCAAAATTTATATCGGCTTGGTTTTGGTCTAAACTTAAGGCCCTTGTGCCATCCCTATGTGAAGCTCAATTTATTTATCAATGGTAACTGGGTACGTTTGTCAGGCCAAAACAAGTTGGGCTTGGCCATGGGTTCTTCCATTGATGTTGGCCTCAACCCCAAAAGCCATTTTCCCATATACCTTGGACCTTTGTTTCAATACGACAATGTTTTTTATTCACCCCAAGACATTCGGTCTTATACATTTGGCTTACGACTGTCTTTTCTAGGCCAAACCGATCCAGATTTATAACTGTGCCATATATTCAAAACAAAACAATCAAGCGGGTACCATTCAAAGATGGTCAATGGATTGCTTACACACAAGGCGAAATTCACGACAC
>JAYRVV010000162.1:0-3423 GCA_041918415.1 Bdellovibrionota bacterium
AAAAAACGCATACATCAAAGCACAGGCTTTGTACTGGGCAAGCCTTACACAACAGAAGCTTGGCCATGATGCATTAGCCAAGCAGTATAGAAGTGAAATTAATAAAATTGCGCCCCTATCGTATTACAACGTACTTTCAAGAAACATCACCTCGCTTGAAGATGCTTCTTCAAACGATTTAACAAACTCAAGCTACGCTGAAGAAATCAATCGCGTGTATTCATTCTTAAGTGCCGGTTTAAGCGATTTTGCAAAAACTTTGCTTGACCAAATTCCCATTGAATCATTAAGCAAAGAAAACATTTATGTGCTGTCTAGGCTTTACAATTTTGCATTTGAATATCAGATTCCCATGAAGTTGATGCAAGATGAAGTCGAACAAAGCAAAACGATCAACAAGACCATCGCTAATTTACTTTTTCCAACTCCCTACGAAGACGAAGTTTTTCAAGCGAATCAACACAGTGAAGTTGCGCCTGAACTTATGTACGCCATCATGAAACAAGAAAGTGCTTTTAACCCACAAGCAAGAAGCAACAAAAACGCGTTGGGTCTGATGCAAGTGTTGCCATCAACCGCCTATAACGTTTTGAAAAGTGATGTGAACTTATTTTCACCCAACAACAACATCACAGCGGGATCAAAATACATCTCAAGATTACTGGAACAAATGAACAACAACTGGATCTACACCATCTTAAGTTACAATGCGGGCCCAAAAAACACACAAGTTTGGATCAAGCGTTGGGGTCATTTAAAACCTGATGAATTCATTGAATTGATTCCCTTTGATGAGACCCAACTGTACGTTAAAAAGGTTTTAAGAAATCTTTACTTTTACAAATTGAATCAAAACATCAAGTGGGATGTCCTTGAACAAAAGGAATTTTAGAGGTCATGCACATTAAAAACTTGATTTTTATACCATTTTAGGCGCTATCCTTCTCAAAGCCTTACCCAACAACAACTTGCGAAGCTCTTTTTGTTGACATGGGTGTTTATTTTTTGCTAGTAAAGCTCACAACATTATAAAACTTTAAGGAGTAACCATGACAAAAGCAGATTTGGTCGAAAAGATAGCATCCACCGTCAAACACCGCGAGCTTTCAAAAGCCGCCATCAATGAAGTGTCCGATTGTCTTTTTGACATCTTATCCAAGGGCATCAAAAAAGATAAACGTTTCACCTACCCTGGTTTTGGTACATTCACTGTACGAAACAGAAAAACTCGCAAAGGTCGTAACCCACAAACGGGCGAAGCAATCACCATACCCGCCAGCAAAACGGTTGGGTTTAGGCCTTCACCTGAATTCAAATCAAGTCTTTGATATTTACCATAAAGTTTGGTTTTCAAAAGCCCGATTAAAAAAATCGGGCTTTTTTATTTTGAATGCTTTTTAAAATACCAATACAAAGGCACGCCGGCCATGATCAACATTAAGCCAATCATGGATTGATAAAAACTTGTGATCAGTGTGTTGATCAATAAAAAAATCGCCGCCAAAATAAAAACCGCCGGTAACACAGGATAACCCCAAACCTTGTATGTTCTGTGAGCATCAGGTAGGCGTTTTCTAAAAATAAAAACAGATGAAGTGACCAGCGCATAAAAAATCCAAGAAGAAAACACCACATAATCGGTCAATTGATCAAACTTACCTGACAATGCAAACACGCACGATACGATCGCCTGAACAATCAATGAATTGACAGGCACCTTTGATCGTGGATGCACCGACGCAAGTTTTTTAAAAAACAAACCGTCATCCGCCATGGCAAAAGGCACGCGAGCCGAGGTTAGGATCGAACCGTTCATGGCACTGACCGCACAAAACACAAACAATATGGAAAGTACGCCAACCCCAGCAGCACCCAAAAATGTTTTGGCTGCGTTGGTGGCCACGGGCAAGGCATCGGGAAATGCATTTGAGTTGGACACCAAAATCTCATCAAACGAAAGTGCATAAAAATAAGTAAAATTAATCGAGGCGTAGATTAGCAAGCTTGATAAAATGCCAAAAATCAAAGCCAAGGGTAAATTGCGGTGTGGATTTTTTACTTCCTCACCCACCATGGGTAAATTGTTCCAACCATCGTAGGCCCACAAGGCAGCAAGCAATGCAGTGCCAAATGCACTCACACCTTGAAAGCCCGCAGAGCCTTGCGTGACAAAGTTTTGCATGCTTCCACCACTTAAGAAAATCAGACAAAGACCCAAGCCCACAATCAGCGTGATCTTCAGGATGGTCATGATGGATTGAATCAAACCACCAAACGTAACTTTAAAACAATTTAAAAACGTAAAAGCTAAAATGAGCATCACCGCCACCCAGGGAATACCCCCCACACTTTCAAGTGAAACAAAACCACTTAAAAACGTTGCGCTACCCACCGAATAGGCAGCAATCGTGGCTGGTGAAGCCACCAAAAAACGCGTCCAACCATACAGATAAGACCAAAAACCTCCATAACCCTCACGAAGGTAAGCGTATTCGCCACCCGCCTTGGGAAAAAGTCCTGAAATTTCTGCGTAAACCAAGGCTCCGCAAATCGATAAAAGCCCCGCCACCACCCAGGCCGCCACAACATGCGTAGGGTTTTGTAAGGTTTGGCTCATGGTGGCTGACTTTAAAAAAACGCCTGTTCCAATGATTGAGCCAATCACCAATGAATACGCATCCAACAATCCCAAACCACGATGTAATTTTGATTCCATAAACAGAACTAATATGTAAGCTTTGTTAAATTTGCAAAGAAAATAATGTTAGGTTTACCTTGAAAGCCTTCACAAAGTTTCTTTCAAAACTGACTGATTTAATTTTTGGACGAAAACACCTTGTTAAAAAAGTCCACATGCTTGGCTGCGTTGAGTGCGTTTTTCAAACTAAAATGGGCATTGAGTTTTACAAGCACTTCTTCAAGCAAGTCTGAATAAGGCTTAGCATCACAATTTGGATTGCTTTTTTCAAATGCACTTTGTGTTTGTGTTGGCACATCCTTCATTGATTGCAAAATGGCATCATGCCGAACGAACTTACGATCATCTAAAATCAACTGCATTTCTTTAATGTGATTGTAAAGAGCATCGGCAAATAAGTTAAATGATGCCTTTAATGGTTCTTTGTTTGAAGCATAACTGGATAAAACCCAAACCATTTTTTTGACCATCTCGCTCTTGTGATATTCAAACTCAGAATCAATTTCTAAATTCAAAGCATGACCAAGCGTGCCCTCTAAAAAATCAACGCTTTCATTGTGTGCAAATGCGCTTGTATCCTGAATTTTTAAAGGCACCATCACTTCATTGAAACAACGCCGATTAGACTCAATAAGTTCGGGATCATCGTAATGTGGCCATGACGAGTTCTCACTCATTTTTTTCATGTATTGTTCGCGTACGACTTTTTCCATCATGGCACCTAG
>JAYRVV010000163.1:0-1880 GCA_041918415.1 Bdellovibrionota bacterium
AGCAGGCGCAATTATCAAAGCTCAACGACACACTTAAAGAATTGGACAAAGTCAAATTCATCACCGATCAAGACTACAAAAACTTAAAATCCCGGCTCGATGCGCTTAGGTATGAATTTGAAGAAGCTAAGCATTTAAATATAAAATCATTCGGTAAAGTTCATAAGAAGTACCGAAAAATGATGAGTATGGTTGAAAAAGCTCAATTGACCAAAGAAGAGGCCGAAAAAAAATACAATGAGCATTATCAATCCATCACAGAGTTTAACAAAAATGTAGAAGAGGCCAATGTGGCGGTTAACAAATTAACTTTTAATTTGACCGCATTGCAAAGCAAACAAGCAAAACTCAAACGCAGCTTTTTGGAAAACGTGCTTAGAGACGCACCGATGCTTGATTTCATCGATCCATCATTGAAAGTGAAAGAAATCATCATTGATGATTTGTTTGAAGATTATAACTTTGTTAAAAACAAACGCATCGATTCATGCACCACCTGCCATGTGGCCATTGATAAACCTGGGTATGAGAATGAGGCCAACCCTCTAAAGACTCACCCACAATTGGATGTTTACTTAAGTAGTTCTTCCAAACATCCCATTGATCAATTTGGTTGCACCGTTTGTCATGGAGGCATGGGCACAAGCTTAACTTTTTCGCATGCGGGCCACAGTCCTCAAAACGAGGATCAAAAATCACAATGGGTCAAGAAGTACGACTGGCATCGTTTAAAACATTGGGCTGATCCGATGCTTGCACTTCAATACACCGAGGCCACATGCCAGGGTTGTCACCAAACGGGCTTAGATGTTCCAAAGTCTAAGAAAATTTATGATGCGATCAAATTGGTAAATCGATCGGGATGCACGGGTTGTCATAAAATTGAAGGTTGGCCGCTGGATAAAAAAGCAGGACCGAGCTTGACTCAAATTGCAAGTAAAGTCGATGAAGCTTGGTTAAGCAAGTGGATACGCAACCCTAAAAAATTTAGACCGACAACAGCGATGCCAAGGTTTTTTGATTTAACCAACACCATGGACGCTCAATCGAAACAACGTTCAAGCACTCAAATTCAAGGCCTTGTTAAATACTTGGTCAGCAAATCTAAGGAACACAAACTAGAACCCATCAACTTGGCCAATGGGCAAGCACAAAAAGGTAAGGAACTGTTTGGCACGGTTGGATGTTTGGGCTGTCATTCGATGGATGATTTTCCTAATGAAAAGCCTTCTCAGTTTGGGCCTGAACTCAATCAGGTCGCCTCAAAACTTTCACCCTTGTGGATTGCCAATTGGATTAAAAATCCAAAAGCCTACTGGCCAGACACTTCCATGCCCAGTTTACGCTTAAGCAATCAGGAAATCAGCGACATAACGGCATATTTGATGACGAAAAGAAACAGCGCTTTTGAGGAAGAAAAAACAAACACAGCTTCTTTAGCTTCAATAGACCAAGTCTCGCGAGAATTTATGTTGGCCAAATACCCTGTCAAAGAAGCGAGTGAAAGAGTCTCAAAAATGACGTTGGATGAAAAACTTTTATTCATTGGTGAGAGAACCATTGCTCATTATGGCTGTTATGGATGTCATGATATTTCTGGTTTCGAGGATGCTAAACCAATCGGTGTTGAATTAACACTGGAAGGCTCAAAACCACTTGTTCGTTTTGATTTTGGTTTTATCGACATGGAGCACACGGTTAACAATTGGATCAAGCAAAAACTCAAAGATCCGCGCATTTGGGACAACGGTAAAGAGAAATCCTATTTGGACAAAACCAGAATGCCACAGTTTGATTTCACGGATGAGCAAGCATCTTTATTGACCGCTTTTGTTTTAGGACAAAGAAAATATGAAATTCCAGTCACAAGAAAAGCAGAT
>JAYRVV010000164.1:0-6748 GCA_041918415.1 Bdellovibrionota bacterium
CCTTTTATCCATTAGACGCATACCTACGTTGCGTATTTAATAGTTCATTGATGTAGGCATTGTACTTTTCATTGTATTTTTTATTATTTTTGAACAATTTTTTTTAATTCACTAGGGATAAACCTGCATCCATAACAAGAGCAATGGGTAAAAAGCGAGAGAGTAAAAAAAACCACGTAAGTTTTGGGGCAAAGGATCTGTTGCTTGGATACATTTTTTTTGCATCATCTAAAATGTTTTTCCATTCCTTCAAAATTGCCTTGGTTTTATTGACCTCTTCCTCATTCATCAATTCTCTTATTTCTTGAAAAGAAAAAAGTACTGTTACACGTTCTGGATCAGTGCCATCACAAATAAAGGCCTTGGGCTCTTGATGATATGCATTTAAGTTTGTGCTTGATTGAAACAGATTTCTTTTAAATGTTTGAAAATCTGACTCTATATCTTTACATGTATAAGGTTCATGAATGGCCAACAAAGATTGAACACAAAATAAAGATGCATACACAAGCCATCTCATCGATTCCGCCCTAACCTTTTACAAAGAAAAACCTTAAGCTTCTTTATAGTTTGAAACCAATGTACGAACGCCCAATTTTTCAAAATTGACTTCTATTTTTCCCTTTTTAAGATTGGCAATAACCTGTCCCTTACCAAAAAAGGGATGCTCAATGACTTCACCGATTTGATATCTTTGATCCATTGAATATTCTCTGACTTCGACATCCATACAGTTGATTCCTTCCAAATTACCCTTAAATTCTAGCCCCTTCTATCAGGTGCAATGCGTAATGTCAAGGGTTTAATCCATGCTCATGTAATCACATGTCATTTGCTTAAGTGATTAATATTGCTTGACGAAAACTAAACTTCTTCAAAGAAGTAGGGTTTTAAGCACTGAATCCTTTGCTCATAGCGATCAGGATCAACGAAAAAGGATGTCGCCGCGATGGATGACAACAAGGAATTGCCATCCTGAGGCGTAAAGCACCAGCCGTACACATGTTTACCCTCAACAAGCTCCAACGCACTTTCAACGATGACGGTCTGGTTGAGGATTCGACCAAAATGACCCTGATCGCGTCCAAATGAAAACACAGCATTTGAGGATGTTTTGTGGGTGGTGGCCACGCGATCATTGCTTCTTAGCCGCTTAAAAACATCTTCTTTGGTGACTGTGTTTTTCAATTCTAAATGAAACCAAAGCGTGTGCATGTACTGTGTGTTGGTTTTTAATGCTGAGGAAAACAAATGAAGATCTTGATTCATGGTTTTAAATAACTCATGAGCATCCCTTGCGTGGTGGGTACCAAAGCGTGGGTCTTTGTGTGCACTGGTTTGATGTGCGGGTATGAACGAAGCATCTTGGCTGATGTCATTGGCTCTTCGAATGCAGACAAAATCCGCCTTCACCAAACCATCTAGATCTTGTCCGTTGTTTTGGGCAATGGTGTGAATCAAAACCGACAAGTTGTGCGTGTTGCAACTGACCACTTGAATAAACTTATCCTGACCAGGTAAAAGCGCCTTATCGTTGATGCCCCTGGCGTACATTTTACCAAAGCCAAATTCACTACCCTGCGCAATAAATCCTTTGGTGCTTGACAGCAGTGCGTCGTAATGATCTGTTTTGTTCTGATTGCCCACCGGAGTGCAATCCACGATCACCGTGGCTCGTTTGAGTGCATCTTTGAAAGAGTAAGTAGGATCCACACCAATTTTTTCAAAAGCGTCCCAGCCTTGTTCGTCAGCACAAAGTTTCGCTCCCTTTTTGATCAGTGACTTTACTTTAGAGCGATCGGTCAACAAAGCCTGTTTCTTGGAAAACGTGATCTCATCGATGCCCAATTGATTTTTAAGGTCGCAAAACAAACCAATCAAGGGTTCGCCGATGGTTCCTGTTCCTACAATATGAACAATTGTTTTACTCATGTTGATGCCTCGCTTTAATTTCGATTTTTGGCTTTTAACCAAAGCATTCTAGCTTGTCAAAATTCTTTGAGCCACTGACCCAAGTCTTTGAAGCAAGGGAGCATGCCTTTGCAAAATGGCGTGCGAAATCCGATGAGCCAACCATGGCAGCCTTTGGCACAAATCTTCAAATTTGCTTGGATTTAATAAAAGCACAGTCGAAACTTCTAAGGCACTGACCGTCATGAACGAATCCACATGATTGGTCAAAACACCAAGCTCTCCAAAATGATCCCCTGGCTTTAACTTTTTCTCATAAGGTTGTGCGTTTGATTCGCTTTTAAGGTCCAAATGTCCCGTTTGAACCACACAAAGTCCACGCATGGTTTTGTTTTTGCCTTTTAGAATCTGCCCAGCTTGAAAAGTCTCTTGCTCCATAAAGTGTGCAAGCGTTGATATGGTTTTGTAATCAAAATTTTCAAACAAAGCACAGTGCTTAAGTGTGATGATTTTGCTCATGGTTCAACTGGCCAAAGGTAAGTCATACGATTGGCTTTGGATTTTGACAGCAAGGATGGACTTGGTCAACACTTCTTGTGCCCTGACCAACACCAAACGGCCAATGTCATTGGCTTGGCCCTCAAATGAAACCAGCCAATTTTCTCGTGTCTTGCCTGTGAATCGATTGGGGTGCTTATGACTCTTGGCTTCGACCAATACTTCGAGCGTCTGCCCAATCAACTGACGTTTAGCTTGCATGGTTAAATCCAACTGCAGCTCTTTTAAGCGAGCCAAGCGATGTTTGGATTCTAACACATCAACGTGATCGTCCAGCCATTTGGCAGACTTTGTTCCTGGTCTTGGCGAGTAGCAAGACGAATAACTTTCTTCAAAACCAACCTCTTTCACCACTTGCAAGGTCTGCTCAAAATCTTCTTCGCTTTCCCCTGGAAAACCCACAATGATGTCGCTGGAAATCGTTACATTTTTGATTTTTTTTCGCATGTAATTGGCCAGCTCAACGTACATTTTTTTGTTGTAATTTCGATTCATCAAAGAAAGTATTTTATCTGACCCACTTTGAATGGGCAGATGTATGCTCTGACACAACTTGGACATGTCAGCCATGCGATCGATCATGTCGTAAGTCAGATGATCCGGGTGTGAGGTTACAAAACGTATGCGCTCAATGCCATCGACTTTGGACACTTCTTCAAGCAGGCGCATGAAACCCAAATCGCTGCTTTTGTCGTGCCCGTAAGCATTGACGTTTTGACCCAACAAGGTCACTTCTTTCACCCCTTGCTCGCTTAAAAATGAAACTTCTTGAATGATTTCATCCAAATCACGACTGACCTGACGACCTCTGGTGTAAGGAACCACACAAAATGTACAAAATTTATCGCATCCGTTTTGTACTGTCACCAGCTCACAAACCTTGTATCGACCTGTAACTTTATGAAAGGGTAAAAAACTGTACTTATCCCAACCAAACAAATCAACTTCAAGCGCTCTTTCTTGTTTAACCCTGGCCTTTTCAATCAAGGTCGGCAAGGTTTTCCACTGATGCGTTCCAAAGACAATGTCCACATGCTTGAATCTTTTTTGAATTCGCTTGCCTGAAATTTGTGCCATGCATCCACCAATTGCGATGATCATTTCTGGTCGTTTTTTTTTGATGTCTTCCAATTAACCCAAATAGGAAGCCACTTTTTGATCGGCTTTCTCTCGAATGCTGCAGGTGTTAAACAAAACCACATCGGCCGATTCAGGCTTAACGGCCCTACGATATCCATGATTTTGTTCAAAATGACGATAAGTACGATCTGACTCGTAATCGTTCATCTGGCAACCAAAGGTGTGAATGAATAAACTGGGCATAAAGCAAGGGCTCTCTTAGCCCATTTTGGCGTTTAAAACAAGAACCCAAGTTTTAGCTTGATTTTACATTTTAAAACATGCTAGCAATAATCATGGTGAGTCGATGTCAAAAAACTCATCTCTCCCAAAGTTTAAAATCAATCATCAATGCGTGTGCTTGTTTGCTGATTTTCGCCCCTCTTGCAGCAATTTCACAAACAAAGCATACCTTGCAAAACAAGTGGTTTTTGCCTGGTGGAGCACCAAGCTCTGCCTTGCTCATCCATCACAACCTGCATGACACGACTAAAACCTCAAGGATTTTGCCAGCACATGATCCTCAAAAAGCAAGGCAAAGTAGACGTATCGCCCGAGGGCTCATGAGTGCGAAGAAAATGTTTTCATACAGATCCCCCGGCATTGTGTACAAGCAACATTTGATGTTTGAAGCTTTTGATCGCGCATCCTATGTAGAAGACACGCTTGAGGTCTTTCAAAAGGATCAAAAACTAATCATGTGTGATCTAAGTTTGGCATCCATGGTTAGAAGCGTCCCTCAAGAGCCTTGCCTTTTGGATCAAAACGCCATCATCGAATTAAAGTCGTTTAACATAACACTTAAAAAAGCCCAGGCCCTTGTCAAACAAAACAGCATCGGTCCCAAACATTGTGAAGTGAATGCTGACATCTATATTTCTATTTCACAGCTCTTAGAGCATGCAGAATCGCATGACGATAATTTGGATTAAACAAAGCAAATTTTGCAATCAAACTGAGGACTTGTTTTTTTAACAAATCCCGACAACACTTTGGCTCCCATTTCATGGCATGTGATCATTTCGTCGATCGATGCGAGTTTAAGCAGAGATTGTTTAAAAAGCACAGGTTTGTAAATTTGCTTAAGTAATTTATCTTTGTACTCATGTTCGTAACATTGAGCATCCACATTCGCCACAACATCCATTGTTCTTTTGTGAAAAACAATCTGATCCAAATGGGGTTTTAATTTCTCGCTGGCAGGCGCCATCAGGGAGCAGTGAAACGGAGCGCTCACATTAAGCTTAATGGCTTTGGCTTTTCCCTTGATTTGACTCATAAACTCATCGACGGCTTTACGTTGACCGGAAATCACCAACTGACCCTCGCAATTGTAATTGGCCGGCTCAACAATCATCCCTTGTTGCATGATTTTATGGCATAAGTTTTCAACGTCTTCGTCCTTTGCACCCAAAATTGCCGCCATAGAACCCATGGATGGTGAAACGGCTTCTTGCATGTACAAACCCCTTAGGTGAACAAGTTTAATTGCATCGGCAAAACTTAAAACTTCGCTGGCCACAAGTGCACTGTACTCACCCAAGGAGTGTCCCAGGGCAAGATCAAATTTTAAATTAGAGTTTTGTTCTTGATAAAGCCTCAACACCCCAACAGAGTGGGCCAATATGGCCGGCTGTGCATTTTGAGTCAGGGTTAATGTGTCCAAAGGACCGTCATGCATCCAACGCTTTAAAGGAAGGCCCAGCACTTCACAGGCCTCATCCAATGTTCTCTGATAGCAGGCATGTTGGTCATACAAATCCTTGCCCATACCAACATGCTGAGAGCCCTGGCCAGGAAACAAAAGAACGTTTTTCATTTGATTACTCTAAGAAGATCCAAAACGATTGAATCACTCCAATCCCGAATGCCCTCGGTTTTATGGACAATCTTACCGCTTGAATCCATGATGAATGTCTCTGGCACCTTGACCGTGTTGTATTGACTGGCCACTTTCTTTTGTGGATCAAAGGCCATTTGAAAATCAGGCCATTGATTGTTAAAAAATCGCTCGATGAATTTTAAAACATCCTTTTGGCCACCCTGGTCGATACTAATGGAAATCAGTTGAATTTTTTTTGGATCCAATTTTAGGCGTAACTTTTCTAAACTTGGTATTTCTTCCAAGCAAGGCTTACACCACGTGGCCCAAAAATTCACAATGGTCACTTTAGAATTTAAACTTTTAAAGGTTTTGCCTTCCCGATCAAGGATGGAAAATCCGGGTGCACACTGGCCCACATTATACCCACGCGTTCCCACACACTGGGCGTAAAGTCCAAAAAAGTTTAGCATTAAAAACAAAGAAACGAACCGAACCATCAGGCTTTCGCTTTAGCTTTTTTTACTTCCTTTTGGCTCTTACCTTTGGCCTTGGTTTCTTTTTTTTCTACTTTTTTGGTTTTTGCGCTTGCCGCTTTGCTTGTTTTGGCCGCAGTTTGATCTTTGTTTTTCTTGGCCCCCACTTTATGGTCAACAAATTCTATGATGGCCGTTGGGGCACCGTCGCCTCTTCTAAATCCTGTTTTTAAAATCCGCGTGTAACCACCCTGACGATCTTTAAATCTTGGACCAATTTGATCAAACAATCTTTTAAGTGAGTTTTGCGTGTAAAGCACGCTGTTGGCTAAGCGTCTGGCATGCAGATCGCCTCGCTTGGCCAAGGTCACCAAAGGTTCCACAACTTTTCGAAGTTCCTTGGCCTTGATCAACGTGGTTTGAATGCGATCATGCGCAATCAACTGATCTGCCAATCCACGAAGCAAAGCTTTTCTCTGCTCAGGTCTTCGACCAAACGTTCTTCGTCTTGTTTGATGCCTCATGCCTCATCACCCCCAAAATGCATGGCGGTTTCAGTATGAGCTGAGCCCACCGTGTTTTGTCTCAATTGGTTGATTTCTCGAACTGCTTCGGGATCAAGTTTCATACCCAAAGAAAGTCCCATTTCACTTAAAATTTCTTTGATTTCATTAAGTGATTTGCGACCAAAATTTTTTGTTTTAAGCATTTCCGATTCGGTTTTTTGAATCAACTCACCGATCAAACGAATGTCTGCGTTTTGAAGACAGTTGGCCGATCGAACTGAAAGCTCGAGCTCTTCAACTTTGCGAAGCAAATGTTCGTTCACCCCTCTGGATTTGGCTTCGATCACGGGTGCAAC
>JAYRVV010000165.1:0-4947 GCA_041918415.1 Bdellovibrionota bacterium
ATTTCCAACTCTTTGATGAGCGTGTTGCGTTTGCCTTTGACAACAAGTCTTGAAATGGCTGCGATGAAATCAAGACCTGACTCAACAGAAAGAGTCAGAAGATCGATGGTGTATGGCAAATGTCTTAAGATTTCTTTTTGTCGAATTCGGTTTTTCTCCTTGACCCACAGTATGGGATAAAAAAATCCAAATGCCATCAACATCAAGTACACAAAAAATGAACTTTGTACTTCCAGAGCTTTGATAAACATGGCGCCTAAAATCGTGATGAAAAAAGCCATGACCAAGCTCAGTGCCATCAGCTCATCGGGGGTGATTTGGTCCCTTAAATTGGCTGTGGTCAATTGATCTTGAATTTTTCTTTTCTGTTTTTCCAACAGGTTTAGCCACCAGGTGGGTGCAAAGTTTGGGTATAAAAGCGTGGCCACTTGGGAGTAAAAAGGCTTAAACCACTTGAGCAGCGGTTCGGTTTGAGTTTCGTCACTGCCTAAAACAACACCCAAGCGCTTTTTGATTTTCATTTGTATTGGATTGGGAAATAAACTGAGCACCAAATAAAACGTCGACAAAAAAGTTGCGCCAAACAAGAGCACAAGTACAAAAGCCTTAGATAACAATAAGTTAATTACATTCATCGAGCTTACTTTTCCCTTTTTTCATGCTTTCTTTGGTCATCATGGTTTTCATTATAACCGATAAGTTACTGAGATCATGATGAATTTTGTAAAGCTTAGGGTTTGATTGTCCACTTGTTGAGCATAAATAGCAAGTCATGTGCCAATTCCCAAACAAGTCTTGACTCATTTTGCTTAGACATCAATAATATCGAAAGATTAAATGAGACATAACATATTCATTTACATTGTTTTTTTACTTTTATTGTTCGTGTGTATCAAAAGTGATGACGCATATGCGAAAACAAAAGTGCGTTTGGCCAATGTCGGTTATTTGAAAAAAAATGAAATTTTACAAAACAGCTTTTCTCAAAGCATCCAAGACTTTTTGAAATCTCAAAAGAATCTCAGTTTGGCGGATGATTTACGTACAGAAAAAACAATACAAGAAAAGCTCAAGGAAGACAGTCTTGTCTTGCAGCAGCGTATCAAAGAGGCTCAAGAGGCCTTTGTGCTTGGTAAAAAAGCATTTGATCAGCTCAACGTTCAAGAAGCTGTGAAACACTTTACTGTATCGGTGGCGGGGTTTCGTGAGGGGATTGCTTTACTGAGATCAAATCGCTATTTGCTTCTGTCTCATTTGTATTTGGGTATTGCTTTGTACGTCTTAGATCGAAAAGTACAAGGCGAAAAAATGATCAGAGAAATGGTGATTTTGGACATGGCTCGAGAAAGAAGAAATTTATCGAGCAAGGAATTTTCTCCCAACATCGTAACTCTTCATCAGAAAATCACAAAAGAAGTTTTACTGTTTCCAAAAGGAAAAATGGTTTTCTCAATAGAACCGAAACAAGCCAAAGTGTACATTGATGGTTTAGAGCAGAAAATGGGTCCAGAGCAATCGATTGAAGTGCCCGTGGGTGAACATTTCATTGTGATCGAGCAAGATGGTTATAAGCCTTTTGCTCAAGGTCGATTGATCGGGCCAGGAGAGAACCGCGTTGATGTTGAGCTTGAGGAGTTTAGACCGTTTAGTCCATTTGAGTTTGCCAAGCGAAACAATTTTGTCGCTGTGGATGAATTGAAACAAGCGGCGAGAGAGCTGTCGTCCAATGTGTTGTTACTGGGAGAATTTTTTCAAAATCAGGATGCTTGGGTTGCGAAGGCTCAGCTTTATGATGCAAGATCAAATGAATTTTCAAAAATTATGGAAGTCAATTTTGAGGAGAGATCCATTGCAAAACAAAGTAAATCACTGGGTAAAAAAATCATGAATCAACTTTCCAATCAGGGCTTTGTATTGGCGGATGTTAACCTCAAAGAGAATGAGCAATCTTTAAAGCAACACTTGGATGGTTCAGGCTCTTCTGTGTCATCAACGGGACGAAGGCCTTTTTATAAGAAATCTTGGTTTTGGTATTCACTGGGTGCGGTTGCGGTGTTGGGTGGAAGTTATTATTTGTTGAAAGATTCCTTAGGGCAAAAAAATTATAACGTCTTAAAAGTTGTGCCTTTGCAGTAGTTTTCATGATTGAAGTTAAAGAAATTTCACTTTGGGTCTTGGGTTTAATTGTGGTCCAAATGCTGTCTGGCGTTTCGATTTCTTCAAAACTTCAAAAACCATTGGCCAGTGTTGGTGTTTGTTTGTTTGTTTTGATTTCAAGTTATCTGTATTGGACTGTCGGATTTTTTATCAATATTTCGCCTTGGTTTTCGTGGATTTCACTTATTTTGGCGGCTGTTATGTTGTTTAAAACGTTTGGTTTTAAAAAATTGTATTTTGATGGATTTGAATCAAGTGTTTTTTGGATTGGGTTTTTGATCGCACTTGGTATTCGTGCGTACAGCCCGACTTTGGATCTGGGGGAAAAATACGCTGATTTTATGATTTTACAATCAACCATCAATGCCACTGAGTTTCCACCAAAGGATTATTGGCTAAGCCCATACGATATCAACTATTATTACTACTCACATCTGTTGTTTGTGCCTTGGATTAAATGCTTATCCATCAGGCCTGAAGTGGCGTTTAATCTCATCACGGTTACAATTTTCGCTTTGATGGGTTCATTGAGTGTTTCATTGCTTTCGATGTTGACTCAAAAAAGGCGGGTGATGTTGTGTGGTGCTTTGATGAGCACTTTGATTGCCAATTGGGCTTGGATCAATGAACTTATCAAAAAGAAATGGCATGGATTTTATTGGTGGGATTCTTCAAGAGCCATCACAAACACCATAACTGAATTTCCATTTTTTTCATTCCTACTTGGTGATTTACATCCACATTTCACTTCTATTCCGTGGCTTTACTTGACGCTTTTTTTCGTGATTTTAGTGTATCAAAGCAAGTATACATGGACCCGATTTCAGCTTTGTTGTTTTTATTTTTGCTTTGCTTTATCCATTGGTGCGCATTATCCATTGAATCCATGGCAATTGCCCTTGGTGGCCCTGATGGTTTCGATGGTGCTACACAAAAAACCAAAAATGGTTGTGATGCTTGGGCTGATGGCGCTGGTTTTGTATTTGCCATTTTGGTTAAGTTTTGCAAGACCTCAGGCCACATCGGGTTTGGTTTATATTCCAAGAAAGGACAGAAGTTCATGGTTTGAGTTTTGCCTTCATTGGGCACCTTTTTTGTATTTCTTTTTTATTTCGGCATTCATTGAGTTTAAAAGAAAAAAAGATTTCAACATGCGCCATTGGTTTTGGTTGCTGTGTTTTACCCTTTTGGCCTGGCTGTGGGTGGGTCCCGCATGGTCTGTGTTGGTTTTGTTAAGCGGTGTATTGATCTTGACTAAGGTGATGGATTTAAGTTCGCTGGAAGGCCAATTGTATCTTTTGTTTGTTTTGTTGCTTGCGTTTTGTGAACTGTATTCGGTGGATTTTACCTACGGTGAAAATTTCATACGAATCAATACGGTGTTTAAATTCTACATGCTGGCCTGGTGGTTGGTTTCATTGCTGTTGCCTTTGGTGATGGACAAAGTTGGGTTTTTTAGTGGATCAAAAAGCATGATGTCGTTACTTGCATTGGCTGCATCGTTGAGCCTCGTTTATCCAGTTCGCGCAGTTTTACAACGCGGAGCTTTTCAAGTTTCGTTTTTTCCATCCCTGGATGGTATGAAAACATGGGATGTGGATTTTCCAGGAGAGCGAGAAGCCATTGAATGGATCAGAAAGTCAACACGAAAAGAAGATGTGTTTTTTGAAGTGTATGGAGATGGCTACATGCGATTTGCCAGGGTCAGTACATTTTCAGGACGTCCCTCTGTCATGGGTTGGTTAAATCACGAGCAAATATGGCGCTCGGACGGTTTTTATAAATCTAAATCACGCATTGATGACATCGAGGCTTTATACACAAATCCAAGCACCCAAAGCCTTCAGGCATTTTTTGAAAAATACAATGTTAAGTATGTCTTTGTTGGTGAAATGGAAAAAAGTAGATACCCTGAGCCAATGGTACAAGCCTTAAAAAAATATCCCGTGTCTTTTTCAAATGCCAAGGTTGAGATTTTTAATGTCAAGCAATGATCATTTGCTTGGCTTGCGTGCGTTTCTAATGCTTTGAGCTTCTTGCGTGAGCGCATTCATGCCGAATTTTTCAATAACTTTGTCGAAGATTTTGCTGATGGGTAATTGCTGAGAGTAGATTTCCATGACAAAATCACGTCTGGTTTTGGCATCCTTGCCTTCACAAGATGGGTCTGACAGGGCCAATGAGGCGCTCGAAGGACAGACCAAAGCGGCCAAGATCATTTCGGTTGGATTAAATTGTTGATGGGCTGATGGTTGGCCATCTTCTTCCATGCCTGGTTCCGGCTCATTGAATTCTTCCTGTGGCATTTCGCCAGCCATGTTTTGATCAAAGCTCAGGCTTTTGACCAGGCTTTGTTGTCCAGCCATGAGCAAAATTAACAACACGATCACAATGATCAACAACACATTTGTTAGTAAAGGTGATTTCATCATAGGCTGTCCTTTTCTTATGTTTAACATCAATTGTCAAGAAATTGAGAACTAAAAACCATGGATTGTGTCATTGAGCTGCTTGCCCGCAGGGGCTGCCTACTTTTTTATTGGAGGGGTTATAAAGTTGCGATTATAAAAGGATGGGCTAAGTGGGTCTGGCTTTTTGTCTTTTAAAAAAAGACTATCCAATTGTCCTGCGTTTGGCTTTTCTGGTGTTTTGTTTAAGCATTGATTTTGTAATTGATCGGCTTGTAAAAAGCGCACTCGATCATCCATTTTTCTAAGACCAAACAGAAGGGTTGAGGAATAATTTTTACGAACACGAGTAGATGGTTTTAAATCGATCCATGCTTTTAAA